>NZ_JAQMTJ010000124.1:0-17469 GCF_028330815.1 Dolichospermum lemmermannii CS-548 | reverse complement strand
CTAATAGTAAATACATTTCAAAAAATTAATTTTTTGAGAAATTTTTGGTGTGGGCTTTAATTCTCAATAACCAATACTTATTGACAGAACTGTTACTGTTACGTACTTTTAGACTTTTTATTTACATCGAACTCAGGTTAAAGAAGTTGAGGAAACAACTCCACATCGAATTGGAGAATATAGATTCAACGATGTTATAGATGGTTTTACTTCTTATATTCTCAGAGATGAGTCGAGTTTAGATAGAAGAGATTTACTTGAAAGTATCAAAAGTTTAGAAAAGCTGGCACTGGAAAATCAAGATAAGGATCTATTTCTAAAATTATTGAAAAATAAAGAAAAATACACAACATTCAATCCTCAGTTGACCACCATAAGAAATAATTATGAATTAACTGACTTTTACGGGGAGGACATTATAATACTTGTTTTATGCAACTCATCACTTCAAAAAATTGATAATTTTCAGATTGATAATTATATAACTTCTTTATATTCATACGGTTATTACTTCTGTGAACCAACTGAGAATTTAAAAGAAATTGATACTATATCTGATAGTGAAAATCCTAGTGGTAAAAAGCTCATAATTCAGAAAAATTCCCCATGTTTACAAAAAGAAGATTATCTTTATAGATTGTTCAAAGATTTGTTGAAAAATGAGGAACATCATTTAGTCAGATTTTATCTTCTTTACCAAGTCATTGAACTTATGATACAGATAGTTTTTGAAAGAAGAATTGTAGAGGAAATTAGTAAATTCAATATTTCTGAAGATAAAGATGTACGTAAACTTAAGAATAAGATAGAAGATATTTCTAAAGAAGACAGAAGAGTATCCATATTAATCAACAATGATGTAAAAATTAATAATCCAAATTTACTCATATCCTGTAATGAATTAATTAAATTATTTAATGATGATGATAGCAATGAAAAAGATGATATTAGCAAAAAACAGGACTTAGGTGGTGTTTTATATGATGTTAGGTGTCTGATTGTTCATCAATTTAGAAAGCTACCGGAGAAGACTTTAGAAGAAAAACTTCGAGAAATTAATAAAGAATTTGAAAATATTGTAATTAAAATAATCTTAGATTATAAATAAATGAGCAAGTAGGTTAGATTGAGATGCAAAACTTAATAATAAACAGCAACATAACCCACCATTAATAACGCACTTGTTACAACCCAAAAACCCTATATGTTCGCATTATTTCACCCAACCATTACGAGGGATTACTGGAGCGATAGCGTTCGCGAAGCGTCCCGGAGGGAACTAGCGCTGCTGCAAGCAGTTCGCAGTCTGAAAACCTTACCCTGTATCTGTTTACGTTATCTTACTCAAGCATTACTAGGGATTAGTGGAGCGATAGCGTTCGCGAAGCGTCCCGGAGGGAACTAGCGCTGCTGCAAGCAGTTCGCACCTGAGAACCTTACCCTGTATATGTTTATGTTATCTCACTCAATCATTACTAGGGATGTTTAGGGCGATCGCACAAATATTAACCTCACCTAATAATTGTCACCTGAACTAAATCAAATTCTAGAATAAATAGCTTACGTGCTAGTAGTATAATATTAAATCGTCAATAAATTAATACACTTGAAATGGAATTATGACCACAGATGCAGAATATCAAACAAGAATTACTACCTATCAATGGGATGATTTAATAAAATTATGGTCAGAAATAAAAGAAAAAAAGACCTCAAAGTTTTGGGATGCAGGTAAAGCACTAGAATATTTGGTTTTACGTGCATTTGAACTTGATGGTGCTGATATAGCTTGGCCTTATACTGTGACAATTCAAGGTAAAATAGTAGAACAAATTGATGGAGTAGTATATACAAACAGCCTAGCCTGCCTGATAGAATGTAAAGATACAACTGAAGAGGTTAATATTAGACCCATAGCTAAATTACGAAATCAATTACTACGAAGACCGGCAACAGCGATTGGTAGCGTATTTAGTCGAACTGGATTTACAGAAGCCACAGTAACTTTAACTGGGTTTGTCGCTCCTCAAACTATTCTATTATGGGGAGGAGAAGAAATTGAATATTCACTAGAAAATAAATGTATATGTGAATTTCTAGTCAAAAAATATCGTGTTTGTGTTCAAAAATGTATCCCCAATTACGACGTTACAACGGAGAGTTTCTAATGACACTAGCATACATTCTTACAGAAAGAGATAGAGATATAGTAATTTTACAGAAATTACTACCAAAAAATTTGATTCAAGACATCAAATTTATAGCTGGTGCAAGTTCTTATAGAGCGCGTTCTTTAGCTAGTTCACTGCTTGCTACTCGAAAAACACCAGTTGCTCTTGTCATAGATGCAGATACAAATAACGAATCTCAAGTATTTGAAAAGCAAGATTTAATTAATTATGTATTAAATCAAGCATCATCTGGTATTCCTTTTCAAGTTTCTCTAGCAGTTCCAGAAATAGAATCCATATTTTTACAGGATAAATCATTAATTGAAAAAATAGCAAAAAGAAAAGATCCATTTAATGATTTAGAATGGCAATTTGCTCAAAGTAACCCTAAAGAATTTTTAGAGGCAATCTTAGGTAAAAAACACTCACTCAATGACACAATACTTAGAAATCTAAATGATGATGAAATTAAGATATTGCAACAACATCCATTAATACAAAAAATCAAGGGTTTCTTGTCGTCAGTTATTGAGCCTTCTGTTGCTATTAATTAATCTAACTGGATATAGAATTTCTATTCATCTAATAACGCACTTATTACAACCCGAAAACTCTGTATCTGTTCACATCATCTCACTCAACCATTATGAGGGATTAGTGGAGCGATAGCGTTCGCGAAGCGTCCCGGAGGGAACTAGCGCTGCTGCAAGCAGATCGCGTGAGTACGAGAAGACAATAGAACCATCACAGATACACCTGGAAATATTCATTTATGTTAAATTCACTAAACCTAGACTAATCTGAATTGCTCTATCTACATCTTCCATTGTCACTACATCCAGAACGCCCAAACGTTTAATTAACCTTTGTTTATCAATAGAACGAATTTGATTAAGAAGCGCAACAGAATCAACCTGTAAACCTCCTTCTGGTACTTTAATTACACTTCAGTATGATACAAAGGTTCTGTAAACTGAGAAGTAATAGCAGCAACAATAGTTATAGGACTATATTGATTAGAAACGTCATTCTGCAAAATTAAAGCTGGGCGTGTTTTTTTGATTTCTGAACCTATAGTTGGATCAAAATTAACCAAGTAGATTTCACCACGTTGGGGATAGATAATTTTTCCTTTACTTAATACGCTTCTTCTTCCAGATTAAACCACTCTTCAACTAATCCTAAATCACGTTCTGCTCTTTTAATAGATCCTTGTTTCAACTGTTCTTTGATATTACTAAATTTACTGTAATTACCAGTCGCATATTCATCACGGACTAATTGAATTTCTTTTTTAGTCTCTTCATCTTCTCGCCAATTTTCCTCTTCAGCATCAGCGATCGCTTCATTAAGAAGCTGCGAAATCTGCCGTTTTTCTGATAAACTTAGCGCATTTAAAGAGTTAATCAATAACTCCATCGGAATGAATAGATTTAATCCAGTTTGTGACATGGTTCTTATCATAATGTGATTGTCGTTCTACATTATATCAAATGATGGCGAATTAGTCTATAAAAACCCTGTATCTGTTCACATTATCTCACTCAACTATGACTAGGGATTACTAGAGCGATCCCTTCGGCATTCGCGTAGCGTCTCGAAGAGAGCGAAGCTATCGTGTAAATAAGAGAAAACAATAGAACCATGACATATACACTTAGAAATATTCACCTCACCTGAAAATTATCACCAATTTTACAACTATGAAAGAAGATTGATAACAGATGTATCTACCAGTTTATGAGATACCTGCTTATGAACATATTTCATAATAGAATCAATAATTTCTTGTTGTAGAATTTCACATAATACTTGTTTATTACCTTGCTTGAGTTCTACTAGTAATTCTTGAGTTTTCAAAGAGATATATTTTAGAGTATCCTCATCTGGTAAAATTACAGGAGTTTTTAAAATATACCTAGCAGAATTATTTGCAGATGGATTAATATCTTTTAAGCAAACCCAAAATACTGGCGAGTTACAATAAGCTAATAGAAAATATAAATCAACTGAAGATTTGGGAAAAATTCCTACTATAGATTGATCAAAAAGACTTTCCTCAATTAATGCAGCCGTAGGACGTTTAGATGTCACCATAGGAAAGCCAATTCCTGTTTTAAAATAGTAGGATGAGTTTTGAAATCTTGATTTTTTATTTGTTTTATAATGTTCAACTGCATCCTGACTCCAATCTACATACCATTGAGTTGGTTTCATAAAATTATAACCACCGCCTTTTAGAATAGGAATAAAATGTTTTGATCCTTCTATTCCATTTAAAGGATTTTTTAATGTAGAAGGTTTAGTTTCAATAGAACTAGAATTAACGACTAAATAATCAGCAGAACCTTTGACTAAAACAGATGCTTTCCGCAGAAAAACTCTATCATTTCCTGAGTAGAAACCTGTCACACAGTCAGCAATATCAGCCATTTTAATTATATTATTTGACAATTTATTAAAAACTGATTCATTAGCCGATATAGAAATGGATAGAGATTCATTATCAAAAATATCTTTCTGAATGATATTATTACCATTAGATTTCATATTTGGGGATTCTGTAAAATCTCCTAAAGAGTCAACAAATTTCACAGAAAAAGAATGGTTGTATTTCGGTTTTTCAGCACGTATAGAAATAATACAAAGACCAGCATAACCAAATGAAATACCAGGAAATAGAGATGAACGAAAGACATCTATACTTTCAATTGTAAATTCTTCGAGAATATAACGTCTAATAGTAATATAACTGTGAAGATACAAAAAAGTGTCAGGAATAATAAATACAAGTCTTCCTTTTTGTGCGAGTAATTTGAGACAACGTAGCAAAAAAACAGTATATGTCTCTTTAATATAAAATCCCGGATATTTTCTTTTTAATTCTGTACGACGCTCATATTCTTGCCAACCTCCATAGGGAGGATTGCCCAAAATCTTTGTAAATTTGTGATCAAAAGACTCACAAAGGTCTAAATCTGGACAAAATATAGTATCCCTTTCTCTTATTTCTACATTCTTTAAGTTACTAAACTTTAATTTGAGATTTTTTGCGTGTTCAGGATGTAATTCATAAGCGACAGATGATATATCTTTATTAATATCAAGTGCTGCTGCTAAAAGATGTCCTTCTCCTGCACAGGGTTCAAGTAGTTTATCATTCACTTCTAGTCTCAATAGTGAAACCATATATGAAGATAAAGCTTGATCTGATGTAAAATAAGTTTGGTATTTATCTCTATATCTTGTTTCTCTTACCATTGTAGATATCCCATTAAATTAGATTTCTGAAGATCACTTACTGTTGTACTTAATAAATCATTTTGCCAATCAATATTTGAATTTATCCAGTTTTGGATATCAAAAGTTGTGAAATCACCAATTTTTTCATAAGCTTCATCACCACAATACGCATTCCAAACCCCAGAATTTTTTAACGCTTGAAAGTAATTATTATTCGACTCTTCTTTAGCACGAACAAGGAGAATATTACTATATTCATCTTCTAATAATTTAGAATAAATAGTTGGCACCACAAGCAGTCGGTTAGTATTTCCTTTCTCATTTGATCCAAATCCACTTTTAAAATCTATATTGAATCTTTTACCTCTAATAGTAGCATGAAAATCTAACTCAAGACTTATTTTTCCAGAATCAATAACTAACCATAGTTTTTCATAATCATTGATGAGTTTAATTTTTTGTTCTTGAGAAATGGACAAAGTATCAATATATTTTTTAATATCTCCTTTTAGATTTTTTCTAAGTTCAGAAAAAAGTGGTGGTACAAAAGAGGTTAATTCTGCTGCCTTTGGCGCGTACAAAAATGGTAATCTCACAAAATCTTCCCAAAGCTCACCAATTCGTCGAGAAAATGCCATATATTCATAAGGCCACACTTCATGACGTAAATCAAGCATTACTACATTAGCGCAATAAGTAGTGAAAAGAAGTGAAGACAGTTTATCTTTATCATTCCAATTATCTTGAATTGCAGCGTTAATAATTTCATCTAAAAAATATTTCTTGATTGTATTTATTGCTGTATTGATATCACCAGTAATTTTTTCCTTATATTTTTTAGTATTTTTGTCATACTTCTTAGTGCCTTTTTTATATTTTTTAGTATCTTTTTTATATTTTTCAGTATCGACTTCTATTCTGATTTCAGAAAGTTTTTCATTTCCTAATTCCCTAAAATATTCCAACAAAGTAGATTTATTTTGGGTATTTTCTGGAGTTATTTGAAATGTCATAATTATTGTTCCATTATTTAGCTTTTTAGTATACAGCGTATTATTATGATATAGAAAATAAATTCATAACAACAAAAATTTAATAATATTTAATGATTTTGGGAACATAACCCACCATTAATAACCCTAAATTACAACCCAGAAACCCTGTATCTGTTCACATTATCTGACCCAACTATTACTAGGGATTAATAGAGCGATAGCGTTCGCGAAGCGTCCCGGAGGGAACTAGCGCTGCTGCAAGTAGTTCGCTGCCATCGTGTAAATATTCACCTCATCACCAAAATTATCACCCGAACTAAATCAAATTCTATATTTACAAACTACTAGACTAAAAATATCAAATTAGGCTATACTACTTATAGTATGACTGTGAGTAGGATATGGCTAAAATCTCAATTTCATTGCCAGAGGAACTACTAAATTACATTGACCAAAAAGTTGAAAACCGTAGTGCGTTGATTGAAAATCTCTTGAAACAATGGCAAGAAAAACAACAAGATGAAGCACTAGCCGCAGCTTGCGCCTTGGTTGATGAATTAGAATTAGGTTGGGAAAGTGAATGGCAAAACATAGCGATTACCGAATGGGAAGCATCTGGATAGTAACATTTGACCCATCCGTAGGTACAGAAATTCAAAAAACTCGTCCAGCACTGATAATTTCTGGGACTTTGTTTAACAACCAACGCAGCAAAGTCACAGTTTTACCTTTTACTTCCGCAAAACCGAATAACCCCCGCATTTCACCTGCGGTAGTTGAAGTACCTATATCAGCACAAAATGGACTTTCTGTGGGCGGAATGTGGGTTATAACGAATATGCAAAAAATACAGGCTATGTTTACATAAGTTTGTTTTCAGTGTTTTTGTGTCTTATCAGAAATTTCTCAAATCTTTATGCTAGTTTTAAAGCAAAGGATAAATCGTAAGCATTCAGCTAATTCATATCACCTGCCAATATACAATTATGCCTTTTGGTGGAATTTGGGTCGTAAAAAACTTTTTATAATCTTATAATAAAGCAGATTTAAACTATGAAAAACTTTGAAGATAAAGTTGTTTTAGTCACAGGTGCTAGTTCTGGTATTGGTCGAGCAACAGCAGTTGCCTTTGCTAAAGAAGGGGCAAAAGTTGTCGTTGCTGCCCGTAGGGTTAAGGAAGGAGAAGAAACTGTTGAATTAATCAAAAAAGCAGGTGGAGAAGGTATTTTTATTCAAACTGATGTTACTCAAGAAGAACAAGTAAAACATTTAGTAGAAAAAACTGTTCAAACCTATGATCGTCTTGACTGTGCTTTTAATAATGCTGGTTTCACCAGTGTAAATTCAATTACAGAGGAAACTGTTGAAAATTATGAACAAGTCTTTAGTGTCAATGTTAAAGGTGTATTTCTTTGCCTGAAATATGAAATATCTCAAATGTTAGCGCAGGGAGGGGGAACAATTGTTAATTGTGCGTCAACCGCAGGCTTAACTGGTTTATCTCCATTACATCTTTATACAGCTAGTAAACACGCAGTATTAGGCTTAACTAAAACAGTGGCTTTAGAAGTTGCCCAATCAAATATTCGTGTTAATGCGGTATGTCCGGGAGTGGTTGATACTGATCTGGCTCGTCCTCTTATCCGTCTTCCTTTTAACAAATGTTTGCTTTCAAAAATACCTATGGGTCGAATCTGTCAAGCAGAAGAAGTTGCTAATGCAGTAGTTTTTCTTTGTTCAGATCAGGCTTCCTTTATTACGGGAGAGCATCTTGTCATAGACGGAGGTTTCATGGCTCAGTAAATGACTTCAAAAATAATGGTACGTGCATTGGTGATTGGTTATGGCAATGATTTACGTGGTGATGATGCTATTGGACAACAAGTGGCAAAAGCTATCAAAGATTGTTGTTTATCATCTGTGCAATCCATTGCAGTTCATCAATTGACACCAGAATTAGCTGCACCTTTAGCAAATGTCAATTTAGCAATTTTTGTTGATGCCTGTATCAATTCCCAATCTGGTCAGGTGCAGGTGCAATCATTATTACCGTCTGAGTTGAATACTATTAATACCCATATTAGTAATCCGTCATCCCTACTTGCCCTTTCTCAAATCCTCTATGGTCATTGTCCGTCAGCGTGGTTAGTCTCAGTCCCAGGAGTGAATTTTGAACTGAGCGATCGCATTTCACCAACAGCAGAAAAAGGTATAGCGATCGCCATAGTTACAATTATGCAAATTCTTAATACAATTGAAAAATAGGGTTCTGTCCAGAAGCAGTGGTGTCAACTTCAGCTAAAAATAGTTTATTTATTGGCTTCCATACCCGCACTGAAATGATGGTGTAGGGTAAGCCATATTTCCGGGCTAATAGCCAAACTTTACTTAAGTAAACTGAGGATTTTTGAGAATTTTTAGTCATCTTTAGCTGACTTTAGCTATGAGACTGGGAATTCATTCCCAGACGGGCTTTTTCCATCAATATTGTACCTCATTCAATAGCATACCGCTATAACTGATTAAGGAGTAGTCATGGAAGCACCTATCAAACCAATCACCAACAAGCCTTACAATATCTTTTGTCCAGAGAAATTAAACCCATTAGATGCCATTTTTGCACCTAAAACTGTTGCTGTCATTGGTGCAAGTGAGAAACCCGGAAGTGTGGGACGGAATCTACTTTGGAACTTAATCACTAATCCCTTTGGAGGAACAGTTTTTCCCATTAATCCTCAGCATTCTAGTATATTAGGAATTAAAGCTTATTCTACTATATTTGATGCTCCTCAAAAAATAGATTTAGCTGTTATTGCCACTCCTGCATCTACAGTCCCAAAAATTATTGCTGATGGCGTTGATGCCGGAATTAAAGGAGCAATTATTATTTCCGCCGGATTTAAAGAAGTAGGTGAAAAAGGTCTAGCTTTAGAACAGGAAATCCTGCAACAAGCACACCGAGGAAAAATTAAAATTATTGGACCCAATTGTTTAGGATTAATGAATCCAATTTCCGGTTTAAATGCTACATTTGCTAGTAAAATGGCGCAACCAGGAAACGTCGGTTTTATCAGCCAAAGTGGGGCTTTATGCACAGCAATTCTGGACTGGAGTTTACAGGAGAATGTTGGTTTTAGTGCCTTCATTTCCATTGGTTCAATGTTAGATATTGGTTGGGGAGATTTAATTTATTATCTCGGAGATGATCCCCATACTAAAAGTATTGTAATTTATATGGAATCCATTGGGGATGCGCGTTCTTTTCTGTCAGCAGCGCGAGAAGTGGCTTTAATAAAACCGATTATTGTCATTAAAGCCGGTCGGACAGCAGCCGCAGCACAAGCCGCAGCTTCCCACACGGGTGCATTAGCAGGAAGTGATGCTGTTTTAGATGCAGCTTTTCGCCGTTGTGGGGTGTTACGAGTAAATAGTATTTCTGATTTATTTGATATGTCAGAAGTATTAGCAAAACAACCCCGTCCCCAAGGTTCACGATTAACGATTTTAACTAATGCTGGTGGACCAGGAGTATTAGCAACAGATACATTAATTGAAAATGGAGGAGAATTAGCAGCAATTTCTCCAGAAATAATGAGTTCTTTAAATGAAATTTTACCCCCGCAATGGAGTCATAATAATCCTATTGATATTTTAGGAGATGCTGATCCCCAACGTTATAAAAAAGCCTTAGAAATTATCACAAAAGATCCCAATAGTGATGGGTTATTAGTAATTTTAACGCCTCAAGCAATGACAGATCCTACCCAAATAGCCGAACAATTAAAACCTTATGTACAAATGTCTGGTAAACCAATTTTAGCCAGTTGGATGGGTGGTGCTGATGTAGCTGCGGGACAACAAATTCTTAACCGTCAAGGTATTCCCACTTATGCTTATCCCGATACAGCAGCGCGGGTATTTAGTTATATGTGGAAGTCCAGTTATAACCTGCGCGGTATTTATGAAACTCCAGTTTTACCGACATTAACTTGTGATGTGAATACTCGCAATTGTGCTAAAGTGGAAAATATTATTCAAGCCGCAAAAACAGCAAAAAGAACAATTCTCACAGAATTTGAATCTAAAGACATTTTAGCCGCTTACGGCATTCCTGTAGTTGCAGGTTGCACTGCTGAAAGTGCAGATAAAGCAGTGGAATGTGCAGAAAATCTGGGTTATCCCGTTGTTTTAAAACTTTATTCTCAGACTATTACCCATAAAACTGATGTGGGTGGTGTGCAGTTAAATTTGCAAAATGCGGAATCGGTAAAATGTGCTTTTCAAAATATTCAAAAATCCGTAAAAGAGAAAGCCAAAGCGGAAGATTTTTTGGGTGTAACTGTACAACCAATGATCAAAACTGATGGCTATGAATTAATTATTGGGAGTAGTTTAGATCCGCAATTTGGACCTGTATTATTATTTGGTGCTGGGGGACAATTGGTGGAAGTTTTTCAAGATAGTTCTATTGCCCTTCCTCCTCTCAATACTACCCTAGCACGACGGATGATGGAACAAACTAAAATTTACAAAGCCTTGCAAGGGGTCAGAGGACGGAAAAGTATTGATATTGCTGCTCTTGAACAATTAATGGTAGAATTTAGTCAATTAGTTGTGGAACAACCTGGGATTAAAGAAATTGATATTAATCCGCTGTTGGCTATTCCTCCCACTCCTATAAATCCTGGAGGATTAATTGCCTTAGATGCGCGGATAGTTTTACATTCTGCTGATGTGGAAAAACATCAACTACCAAAATTAGCCATTCGTCCCTATCCTAGTCAATATATTAGTAATTGGAAATTGAATAATGGTACACCAATTACTATTCGTCCTATTCGTCCCGAAGACGAACCATTAATGGTAGAATTTCACAAAACCTTATCAGAAGAAAGTGTTTATTTCCGCTATTTCCACATGATTAAATTGAGTCAACGCATTACCCATGAACGACTCACCCGAATATGCTTTATTGACTATGATCGAGAAATGGCTTTAGTTGCAGAATACCAAAATCCCGAAACAGAAAAGCGGGAAATATTAGCAGTAGGAAGATTAACTAAATTACATGGTAGTAATGCGGCAGAATTTGCTATGCTAGTTAGCGACAAATTTCAAGATCAAGGCTTAGGGACAGAATTACTCCGCAGATTGTTAGAAGTTGGTAAAAACGAGAAAAGTTGCTGTATCTATGCTGATATTTTAGCTGATAATTCAGGTATGCAGCGAGTATGTGAAAAACTTGGGTTCCAAATCACAAATACAAGTGATACAACAGTATTAAGGGCAGAAATTAAACTTTAAATGGGGTTTCCTGAAAAATTTTTTCAGCAAGTTATAATTAGGTGGACAGGAATCTGTTACAGTATTAGTCTGTAAATAAAAGCTACATAGCATAGATGTTTTTGAATTATGTAACCTATGCCGGCGAATTCCTGTCCTGAAAATGATGCTGATAACGGAAACTCTGATCCCCTTGACTCTATCTTTACTGACCTATCAGTAGATGAGGAATCAGAAGTAAGGACGGATTCCGCGTCTCTACCACCCAGCCGATTTAAAGGCCGTAGAGGCAAAGCTGCTCTAGTTTTAACTATAGTCTGGAGTGGTACTATTACCTTGCATTTAGTTTCCTGGGGTTCGATATTTGTCCTGGGACTAACAACAATGCTAGGTATTCATGCTTTGGGGATTATTTTTGCCAAACCCCGTCACCATTCCCAAGAGATAGAGGGAGATTTGCCTTTTGTTTCTGTGTTGGTGGCTGCTAAAAATGAAGAAGCGGTAATTGGCAGATTAGTTAAGAATCTGTGTAATCTGGAATACGGTAATGGTCAATATGAAGTCTGGATTATTGATGATAATAGTACGGACAATACACCCCAATTACTCGCCCAACTCAAGCAGGAATATCAACAACTTAATGTATTTAGGCGTGATCCTGACGCTAGTGGCGGCAAATCGGGGGCATTAAATCAAGTATTACCGCTGACAAAGGGAGAGGTTATTGCTGTATTTGATGCCGATGCCCAAGTTACACCGGATTTGCTATTACAAATAGTTCCGTTGTTTCAAAAAGAACGGGTAGGGGCGGTACAAATGCGTAAAGCGATCGCCAATGCTAAGGAAAATTTTTGGACTAAGGGACAAATGGCGGAAATGTTGTTGGATATTTGGTTTCAACAACAGCGCACTGCTATTGGTGGGATTGGTGAACTCCGAGGTAATGGTCAATTTGTCCGTCGTCAAGCCTTGGCTAGTTGCGGTGGTTGGAATGAGGAAACTATCACTGATGATCTGGATTTAACTATCCGGTTACATCTGGATAAATGGGATATTGAATGTGTTTTTTATCCGCCAGTGCAAGAAGAAGCGGTCACCAATGCTACAGCCCTTTGGCATCAACGTAACCGATGGGCAGAAGGTGGTTATCAACGTTATTTAGACTACTGGGATCTGATCCTCAAAAACCGCATGGGGACAAGGAAAACCTGGGATTTGTTGATCTTTATGGTAACAATGTATATTTTACCGACAGCAGCAATACCAGATATATTCATGGCGATCGCTCGTCATCGTCCCCCCGTATTAAGTCCTGTCACTGGCTTATCTTTGGGAATGTCAGTAGTAGGAATGTTTGCTGGTTTAAAGCACGTCCGTTCAGATCAACAATTTAAACCATCTACCTATTTAATGGTACTTTTGCAAACCCTTCGCGGCAGTTTATATATGTTGCATTGGTTAGTAGTTATGGGTAGCACGACGGCTCGAATGTCTTTCCGACCAAAACGCCTCAAATGGGTAAAAACTGTCCATACAGGTGTTGAGAAATAAGGCAATAATCAACCGTAGGGGTGCAGGGCTTGCATCCATTTACATGGACTGCACTCAATCACAAGTAAGTAATTGGACAAAAATATTTACAGTCATTGCGAGCGAAGGGAAGCAATCACAACCCTTGCGATTGCTTCATTTCACTTCGTTCCATATGGCTAACGCCACGCAACGCTAACGCAATGACATTGTGTAATTAATTCTGTCTCACTACTTAAACCTGTGTTGTGGACAGAGTTTGAAGGGTGAAATATCAAAAATTTCATCCTTCATTTTTTTGTGATGAATCTTAATATTTATCTTCTTCATGCCCACATTTTGTATACTACTTGCGGTTAAATTAGTAGTGTATTAGTATGAGATATGCCCAAGAAAATCCGAGAATTAAAAAGCTTATTACTTCAAGCTGGGTTTACCTGTCGGACGGGGAAAGGCAGTCATACTAACTGGTATCATCCATTACTTACTGGGAGAGTTACTATATCAGGTAAAGATGGAAAGGATGCTAAAGAATATCAGGAAAAAGATGTTAATAACGCTATCAAAAGAATAGAAGAAATTAAAAAGGTTCAAGAGGAAGAAGAAGAATGAGTTATCATTACACGATAATTATTCAGTGGTCTCAAGAAGATAAATGTTTTGTTGTCAGTCTTCCTGAATGGGGAGAGTTTTGCCATACACATGGGGACACATATCAAGAAGCTTTAGAAAATGCTCAGGAAGTCTTAGAAATGTTAATCGAATCTTGCTTACAAGATGGTGAACCCCTTCCAGAACCAAAAACTTTGGGTAAATCTTTATTAGCAGCCTAATTTTTACGAGACTTACACAACTGGTACAAAATTTCATACTTCATTTTTTTGTATTGGCAACCAATCATCTAAAATTTGTTCTAATGAACCAATGGGGATAAGAGGGAATATATCCAGGGGAAGTTGTGAGCGATCAGATGCTTCTTTTCTCGCATCTTGATAACATTCATCAAATATTTCTAAAATGTAAGGTTTTAAACTTGGACTATCTTTAAGAGAGTTCTTAATCTGTTTGCGAAATGTCCTAATTTCCCCTAACCAATGTCCTTGATTACGTTCTCTTTCACTATCCCAACATTTGAGTTTTAGTAGATGGACAAGCAGCTTAGTTAATAAATTTACAATTGTTCGTTTCTCACTTCTACTTATAGTTTCTAATTCTTCTAATAAATTCTCTAAATCAACAGCGGAAAATTGTCCTGTGCGAAGTTGGTTAATGGTTGTTCTTATCCACAGGTAATAGTCCTGATCGTATAAGGTTTGAGTTGTCGGTTGTGTTGATGTAACCATATACTGGCGAGGATTTTACTATTTATTTTATTTTAGCTTAATTTTTTATAAACATACTTACTTCAGTGATAAGTATAAAAAGCTAAATTTATACCAAAAACACAAATTGCTGAAATCAGCCTATATGTCAAATCTACTGACAAAAATCACGATAAATCCTCTATATTTCATTGACAATCATCAGCACGTAAAAGTATAATGAGTTTGTGTTTATTTATCAGTAAAGACGGTAAGACATAGTCAGTGGTGTGAGAAATGATATGATAATACCCATAAATGATAATGGTAAAGTAATTTATCAGCAATCAGATGAACTTATAACCTTTTTTAAGGAAACAGTTCAAAAACCATTCAACGATCATCCAAGAACAGAACAATGGGAGAGATTAGTTATAGAGCCTTACAGAAGTAAGAACTTTGATGAAATCAAAGCTATCGTAGGTGAAGGACAACAAAACGGAAAAAATTATGTTCTTTCAGGTCAAGCTAACTTTGACAAACCTTATAAGGGATTAACACAAGACGAAAGAGTCCTAGTCTATTGCTATAATAATATGAAGCAGCACACCGTAAGTCAATTATATATTTTCGAGAAGCATTCAGAAGTTTTTGAACCATACTTCTTTGAATCAAATAAGCAAGTTTTATTTCTGGACTTCGGCTGTGGACCTCTTACTTCTGGAATATCAGTAGCAAGATACTTTTCAGAACATTCACAGGGAAAGAATCAAAAGCTAAAATTCCGATATATAGGCATAGACAAGGCTGAATCTATGCTCCGAAAAGCTAAGGAGTTTAGTCAGTTTCCTAAACTTTTTCATGAGGAAAGTAAATTTTGGTTTTATCAGCCTAATTCGGTATCAAGTTCCTTTGGAGAAAGACCTTCTTCTTACATAACAAACTTTGCTGATGACACTTCATTAGTTGTTTTAAATTTTTCCTACTTCTTTGCTAGTCCTTCCCTAAATACAAGAGCTATTACGCAATTAGTTAACTTTTTAAAAGAATCAGTTTTTACAAAATTCCTGTTTAGTGATATCTGCCTCATTTTTCAAAATCCTCAATATTCAGACTTAAATACTAATTGGCATGAATTTTGTCAACAAGTCACTGAGTTAAAAAGTGCCATAACTGGACCAATTAAAACTAATTTTTACTACCATGACATTTTGAGTGGGGTTCAAAATCGGGAAACAAAGCTTTACTATGACATTCGATTTTTAGATATGGGAGAAAACTAATGCGCCAAATCAAGAATAAGTTAACTATTGGTAATCAGTTAAGTCTTTTTGAAGATATCCCACTTTTTCAAGAGGATAAAGACAAGCACAGTGAAAGTCGTCTAGAGACAGTAACTCATGAGCAAATTAGCGACTTAATTTATGTTCGTAATTTCATCAGTAGTGATGAACATGATTTTTTAGTGGAGAAGATTGACAGTCAGATGTGGCTTACAGATTTGCAAAGAAGAGTACAGCATTATGGCTATAAGTATGATTATAAGAAGCATAATATTGATAAGTCATTTTACATTGCACCTCTTCCTGACTGGGCATTAACCTTAGCACAAAGGCTACATAAAGTCTTTAGCCCAACAGTACCAGATCAAGTAATTGTGAATGACTACCAACCGGGACAAGGTATTTCTAGTCACACAGATTGCGTATCTTGTTTTACAGATGTCATTATATCTTTAAGCCTTTGTTCATCATGTGTAATGGATTTTAGTCATAACCAGACAGGAATGAAAACTTCGCTATTACTTGATCCAAAAAGTTTAATTGTCCTTAAAAATGAAGCTAGATATAACTGGTCACATGGAATAGCCAAAAGGAAAAGTGATTCTTTTGAAGGAAAAATAATTAAACGTTCTCGACGTATTTCTCTGACATTTAGAACTGTCATGTTCTCTGATAAATAAAGTATATGTAAAATCAGCAAAAACGCATCTAAATATTATTGATAAGATGGCGATAGCTGCGCTCGCCGTAGGCATCGCCTACACTAGAAAATAGATAAATACCTTATCTTCCTATTGAGGTCAGTTAACATGGATATCAGTGTAACTTTAAATGAAATCAAAGCCCTGAGTATTGCAGATAGAATTCGGATTGTACAAGATATTTTAGAAAGTATCGCAGCAGAACAGGCTGATCCCGATTTAACAACAGCACAAAAACGAGAACTTGATCGTCGGATTAGTGATTATGAAACAAATCCAGATGATGTAATCTTGTAATGACATGGCAAGAAATCAAAGCTTCAATTAGAGATTAAATAAGAAGTATTAATAACAATTTCACTGGTGTTAGGCATTTTCTATATCTGATAATAATTCCTCTGGACTAAAATCAATTAATGGCACTCCATAATCATTTAATTTGAGAATAAAAGTTACTCTCTCTACTCCCAGTAACGCCGCAGCCATACCAGAAGAAAGGCGTTTCATTTCATATAGTTTAACTGCCATAGCCCATTTTGCTTCTTGTTAAAACTGTTCTCTAGTTTTACCAACAGCATCAGGTAAAGTTTCGGGGTAGTTAATTTTGAGTTGCAAAGACATGATTTATTGTATAGCAAAGGTTGATAAAATAATAACAAAGATCATGATTAACTCAAAGTATACGGCGATATCTGGGTTGTGGTGCGATTCCTAGGTCGCGCTTCGCTATCGCACCCTCAAATTAATTCAAAGCTGAGAGCGATAGCGAAGCGCGACCTAGGAATCGCCTTCCGTGGGGTTAAAGTCGGTAATGCGATCGCCAAGTCTATCAATTGGCATTATTCGCTCAAATTCTTTTAATAGTTTCATAAGATAAACCAGTTGATTCTGCAATAATTTCTATGGCTATATTTTGCTCTTTCAATGCTTTGGCAACCTTCTCAATACCGGACTTCTCACCT
>NZ_JAQMTJ010000123.1:0-9612 GCF_028330815.1 Dolichospermum lemmermannii CS-548 | reverse complement strand
TCGTTGATAGACAATCAAGAGCCATTAGAATTATGTTCTAAGGCAATGTGGGATACCACCTTCACTAACTCAGTTGGTGATGTTATACTAGATATTCACGATATCTCAGATGTCGGGGAATGTCTCGGTTAAAAGTATCAGTAAGAAAGGCAGTTAGAAAGAAGTTCTCTGGGTGGGGAAACCCCACCCCTACTAACTCACTAAAGCAGTGCGAGAAAAACCATTTTGTCGCGCTAATTTTTCTGCAATTAGCTTTTGATAAACTGCTTCATAACCATCAGTCATTTGCTGAACACTAAAATGTTCTTCCACATATTGACGACAAGCGTAACGATTTAAACTCCTGACTTGATCAATAGCATTAATACATTCTTCGACATTATCACAGAGAAAACCTGTTTCCCCGTTAACAATCACTTCTGCTGTTGAACCCATTCGCATGGCAATTACAGGCGTACCTGATGCCATTGATTCTACCATAACTAAACCAAAAGGTTCTCGCCAAGTAATTGGGAATAAAGTTGCATAAGCACCACCCATAAGGGCATTTTTTTGGAGATGATTGGCTTCACCTAAATATTCAATTTGCTGACCATCAATATGCGGTTTAACTTTTTGTTCAAAATATTCCCAATCTACCAAATCTACCTTACCTGCAAGTTTTAACTTCCGACCAGTTTTTTTAGCAATTTCAATTGCTAAATGTGGTCCTTTTTCTGGAGACATTCTGCCTAAAAAAGCTAAATAAGATGGTTCTGTTGGTTGAGGATAAAATTCATAACTACTAACATCAATGCCATTATAAACAGTGTCTACATAATTTAATCCTAATCTGGGTTCTTTCTGAGAATTAGAGATACTAATATAAGGCTGTTTTCGACAATGTTTAAATATTTTTTCATTGTCTGGTGTGAAAATGCCATGTAAGGTATGCACTGTAGGAGTTGTTACCAGGTTTGCAGATGTTAATGTTGCGACTCCCATATGGGAATGAATAATATCGAAATCTGCGGCTTTTTCATAGACTGATGCTATTTGTAGAAATTCATAAATACTTGAATCTCTGATAGTAGAATCTAGCCTTAAAGCGCGGGGATGAACTGATATTAATTTGGCTAAAGTTAAAGAATCTCCTGATGCAAATAATGTCACTTCATGTCCTCGACGGACTAATTCATCAGTTAATAACCCCACTACCAATTCTATTCCACCATAAGCTGGTGGTGGTACTCTCTCCCACAGTGGAGCAATTTGAGCAATTTTCATTATCAATCTCCTAAAATATCCGATTTCTATTTCCAGTTATTTGAAAATAAATTGAATAGCTAACAGGAAATAGCTAAAAGTAAAAAAAAACCGCCCTTATTCATGATTGTACTACCAAATCTTATGCTTTATATTTGATATATTTTGTCTATCTGAGGTAATGTCAATGTCTGATCCTTAAGAAATAAATTAGACAAAATATAATTGTTATATTTGGGATTTTGAACTTGACTTGAAAGACAAAAATAAGTATAATATATAACGATAAATAAATAGTTGCATATATTAGGTAAAATGAATATATACAAACAAATAAGTAAACCGCGTGTTTCCTGGCAGGCAGTTTTTTCACTAATTATATTTGTGTTTATGTACCTACCTATTTTGGTACTGGCTTTTTATAGTTTTAATCAGTCACCTTACAGCGCTAAATGGCAAGGATTTACCTTAGAATGGTATGGAAAACTATTTAATGACGAACGGATTTTATCCGGGTTATATAATAGTTTGTTGGTGGCTTTTTGTGCAGTAGGAGTTTCCGCAGTGTTCGGAACATTAATGGCTGTGGGGTTGGCACGTTATGATTTTCCTGGTAAGAAATTATATCAGGGAATTGCCTATTTACCCTTATTAATTCCTGATATTGCGATCGCTGTTTCGACACTAGTATGTTTAGCGGCCTTTGCTATTCCTTTGAGTATATGGACTATTATCGCTGCCCATATTGTTTTTTGTCTATCCTATGTGGGTTTGGTAGTGTCTGCGCGCATGAATAATATTAATCCTCATCTAGAAGAAGCAGCATTAGATTTAGGTGCAACCCCCATACAAGCCTTTATTTTAGTTTTATTACCGCAATTAATGCCGGGGATTATTTCTGGGTGTTTATTGGCTTTTGTCTTGAGTTTGGATGATTTTTTAATTGCTAGTTTTACTGCTGGAAGTGGGACTAATACCTTACCAATGGAAATTTTTAGCCGCATTAGAACGGGAGTTAAACCGGATATTAATGCTTTAAGTGTGATGTTAATTTCTATGACTGCTATTGTGGCTTTGATAGGGGAATTGATTAGAACTGCGGGGAAAGGAGAGAATAGGTTGAAATTAATTCAAAGTAGAAAAATGTTTTAAAAATTGCATAAAAGCAGGAATATGATATTTAGCATAATTACTCTGCTCTGAGTAAAATTTAGCTATTTGCCTTAATAATTCATCCCTAAATACCTCCTCTGTATTAGTCCAATCACTTGGTGGTTTAATGTCTTCCCAATAATGCTCTTGAGTTTTGTTATCCTTAACTTTTTTAAGCATTAATAAGGCATAAATTAACTCATTTTTGTGTGTTTCATCTGGAGAATTTTCAAACTGTTCTTTCCAGGAATCACGTAACTTTTCTAAATCTGTACAATCTAATTCTGAACAATGACTAATGCGATTAGATATAGTTGACAAATTATTTTTTAAATCATTGCTATTAATAATAGCATTTGCCATAGTAATATAAATATCTTCAAGAATAATTTTTTGACCGTTATACATAGGAACATTGATGTAATTATCAAAAACTTCTTGCAGTTCAGGTATGATAAAATATGCTTCTTTGTGAATTAATCCTGTTACCCAAATGCGATGATTTCTGGTATTTTCTTCATTAACTTGACCTTGCTGATAAAGATTTGAGAAAATTTCTTCTGTATTAGAGAAACCGTAATTATCAATATTTTGGGACTGTAAATCTAAATCAACTATAGCAAACAGCTTATCAGGATTTAAGTATGACTCTCTACTACCTTCTTCATGTAATTCTAAAAGCTTAAAATAAGTATCTATAACACCTGTTCTACCTTGACAATTAAAAAATTCTGGTTTGTATGTTTTCCATGTCTTTGGAATGCATTTTATATAAAAATCTGCATCTGGCATTTGCTTCATTTTTCCGTAATTTACTGTTGTTTCGTCACTTAAATTTAAAATACTACCTTGACCCTCGCACAAAACAACAATTCTCTGTCTAATGTTTGGATTTCCCAGAATTTCGTTACAATGTTGCATTAGTTTTTTTTGATAAGTATTCATAGTGGAATATTATTATCTGATTTGATAAGTTTTGGTTCTAGTTCCCTGACATGAGCCGGTGTAAGCGCTCGACATAATTGATAAGAATGAGTTGCTAGAATATATTGATTACTAGAAGACCATTCCTCTAAATCTCTAATTATTTCATATTGCCAATCTGGATGAAATCCTATTTCAATTTCATCCATGAGAACAATAGCATTTTTAATTTTACTATACTTTATCCATAGGTAAATACTCAATCTCTTTAATTCACCATGACTTAAATCTTCAGGATAAAGTTCAATATTTTCATTATTGGTATCTAACTTGAATGTGATTTTAGAGAAATCTGTAGAGATATTCACTTTTTTATTAGCTAATAATAAACTCAACTCAGCTAATAATTCTTCATATCTCTTGCCATACTTACCTTCAGTTTCAATAGCAGTTCTAAAATCTTCATCTCTAGCACTTGTGAATACTTTAATTAATAAATCTACCGGAGCGAAATCATAAGTAAAAAATCCTGGTAGTTTTAATTTGGAGGATTTTAAATCTAAGTCATAATCTCTCTCACTATTTTGTTGAAATAATAGACTTCTGGACTTTTGAGAAGTAAACAGAAAAACCTGAGTAATAGGAGCAGCTAAAAATATTTTATTGGATATTTCATCTAACCAGGCTTCTGCTTTATTTATATCTAAATTATCACCAATTTTACATAATAAATGATTTTCACCCACACCCACCCCTGAAAAATAAGGACATATATATATTATGTGTTCTAGAGGCAAGTATTGTGAATATAAATATTGATATAATTTAGAATCTTTATTATTTTGGTCAGGGAATAACAAATTTTTAATAGAATTTTCATCAATATAATTTCGATTGTAACTTGGAAATTTAATTTCAACATTATTTTGTTTTATTATATTTTCAATATAAGTTTCAATATAAGTGTTATGACAAACTAGAAATTTAATTTCAACTTCTTTTTCACCATCCCAAACCTTGATAATAGCTAATACTCTATCACTAGAATCATCATTAAGTGTAAATCCATGTAGTAGATTCTTTATAAAAACTTTTCTTTCTGGATTTGTGCAGCAATGTAATAACACAAAAACTAATTGTAAAAGTGTACTTTTGCCACCTCCATTGAGACTTCCTAAAGGAAAGATATTAGGGACAAACCTTCTATCAAACTTAATATCAACATCTTTCAAAACTCGGAAATCGGGTACTTGAACTTGTAGTAACTTCATGTGAATTTTCTTCCTTGAGAAATATTACATATTTGAATTATACCGTTAACACCAAATCACGGCTAACTTAATCATAATTCATTTAGGGTGGGCATTACCCACCACAATATTCTACACCTTAAACTTAGCGGTAATTCGCTTCATGGCTTCTTCCACATTTACCCGACTATTAAACGCAGAAATACGGAAATAACCCTCACCCGCAGCACCGAAACCAGAACCGGGAGTTCCCACAACATTCACGGTTTCTAATAACTTATCGAAAAATTCCCAACTGGATAAACCATGAGGAGTTTGCACCCATACATAAGGTGCATTTACGCCACCATAAACTTTTAAACCTGCGTTTGTGAGTTCTTCACGGATGATTTTGGCATTGTCTAAATAGAAGTTTACCAAAGCTTTGATTTGTGCTTGTCCTGCTTCTGAATAAACTGCTTCTGCACCCCGTTGAATAATGTAGGAAACGCCATTAAATTTGGTAGATTGACGACGATTCCAGAGTTTCCAAATTTCCACATTAGAACCGTCAGCGGCTTTGGCTGTGAGGGTTTTGGGAACAACAGTTAAAGCGCAACGAGTTCCGGTAAACCCGGCATTTTTAGAGAAAGAACGGAATTCAATGGCACAATCTCTAGCGCCTTCGATTTCAAAAATAGAATGAGGTAAGGTAGGATCAGTAATAAATGCTTCGTAAGCAGCATCAAAAAAGATAATTGAACCGTTGGCTTTGGCATAATTTACCCATGCTTGCAAATGTTCTTTCGTAGCAGTTGCACCTGTGGGATTATTAGGAAAGCAAAGATAAATTAAATCAACTTTTTGGCTAGGAATTTCGGCTGTAAAGTTGTTTTCAGCAGTAACAGGTAAATAAACTAAACCACCATATTCGCCTTTTTCATTCACGTCTCCCGTATTACCCGCCATAACGTTAGTATCTACGTAAACCGGATATACTGGGTCAGTAACGGCGATAACGTTATTTTTGCCAAAAATATCTAAAATGTTGCCAGAATCGCATTTAGAACCGTCGGAAATAAAGATTTCATCGGCTTCTATGGCTGCTCCCCGTGCCTGGAAGTCGTGGGTGGCGATTTTCTCCCTTAACCAATTATAACCTTGTTCTGGACCATATCCTTTGAAAGATGAGCGATCGCCCATATCTTCTACAGCTTTAATCATGGCTGTGCGACAAGCTTCTGGTAAGGGTTCGGTGACATCACCAATCCCCAAGCGAATGATTTTAGCATCGGGGTTAGCTTGTGCAAAAGCATTTACCCGTCGCGCAATTTCTGGAAACAGATAACCAGCTTTGAGTTTCAGGTAGTTGTCGTTAATTGTAGCCATAGTAAATTTTGAGAAAAAAGATAATCATACACTATTTTACTTTGAGGACAGAAATAAAAAGATCCCTGACTCCTTCAAGAAGTCAGAGATCTGAAACTTTAAGTTATAATTATTTTAGAAAATTCCCATATTTGAGAAACTATGAGTCTCATTAATGAAGCTACTAAACAACGAATTATCCAAGAGGTTTTAGAGGCTAGAAAAAATCGTCCTCAGTTTCTAGTTGCTATGCAGGAACGCCAAAAACAAGGTTTAAAAATTGCGCGACAATGTGCCAAAATCTTGAAAGAAAGATTTGGCGCAGAAAAAGTTGTCTTATTCGGTTCTTTATTGGATCATCAACAAATGAGTTGGCGTTCTGATATTGATTTAGCTGTTTGGGGTTTACCAGAAAAAGATTATTTTAAAGCAGTGGGTGTTCTTTTGGATATTGCTGAAGATTGTTCTCTTGATTTGATGGAAGCACAACACGCTAAACCTTATATTTTACCTGCAATTTCTCAAGGAATAGAGCTATGATTGCATTGAGGAGAAAAATTGCTGAAGAACTTATCAAACTTGAAGAATTGGTGAATAACTTACAGCACTTTCCGGTGTTATGAGGTACATATCTAGCGGGCAAGACTTGTACTGAGCTTGTCGATAGCGCAGCGTGGCGTTAGCCATAGTATGCCCGCACTACAAGAGTTTCATGATTCAACTTTGTACCTCATAAGAGCGGAAACCGCTGTAGCTAATAAACTTATAGGTTGTCATCAGATATTTATGGAAGACATGAAAAAATTTGATGCTTTTTTAGTCAATAATTAAATAATACCAATTCCCAATTGCTAATCCCCAATCATCTAATTTACAACTTGGCTACCATGACTGCGAGGATCATCTTGATTTCCATCTGTGGCGACTTGTGCGGAAAATTGGGAGGTTTTACCATTACCTTGAATGTGGGGAAGGGTAGAACCAGTAATTAAAGCTTCCAAATTACTAGCCATAATGGTGCGGGGAATATCACCAATGGTTTCCGCGATGGTTTCCCCTTGCTTACCCAAAAATACAAAGTGGGGAATGCCATCTACTCGATATTTGAGCATTTCTGGCAACCATTTGGTATTATCAACATTCAACATCACAAAATTCAGGTTGTTATTGTACTTTTCTCGGAGTTTGGCCATCTCGGGAGTCATTTTCTGACAAACTGTACACCAATCGGCATAAAACTCGACTAGAGAAGGTTTTCCGTTGCTGAGGGCTACTTCTAAGGGAATAGCAGTTTTACCCAATTCCGCCAGGGAAACTGAGGTAGAATCAGTTTTAAGTCCCAGGAAGAGGGCAACTCCCAAAGCGATCGCTACAATGGCAATTAAGAAGTTTTTGATGCGGCTACTAGAATTTACAGGGGCTTGGGTACTCATAATCAATTTATTAAGACTTATTAACTTAGTTCATCATCTAGTTTACTGTTTTCTAACATAATGAAAAAAAGAGTTACCCTGACTTTTCCCAAACGGGCGATTCAAATGCCTGTTACCTACCGACTAGCAAAGGATTTTAATGTCGCTGCGAATATTATTCGCGCCCAAGTTGCGCCTAACCAAATTGGTAAACTGGTAGTAGAATTATTGGGAGACATTGATCAGTTAGATGCAGCAATTGAATGGATGCGATCGCAACATATTCATGTTTCCCTGGGTTTAGGTGAAATTATCATTGATGAGGATGTATGCGTTCACTGTGGTTTATGTACGGGGGTTTGTCCCACTGAAGCCTTGGCTATTAATCCAGAGACATATAAACTCACTTTTGTGCGATCGCGCTGTATTGTTTGCGAACAATGTATTCCTACTTGTCCGGTACAAGCTATTTCCACTAATCTTTAGATATTATGAGCAATTCTATTTGATTTGTGTATCCCTTACGGGAAATGGAGGTAACGAACCACAGAGACGCAGAGAGCGCAGAGGAAGAGAGGGAAGAGAAATACCTGTATCTTATTTGGGATTGCTATATTGCTAATTTTTTTTATTTATGAAAATTCCTTCAGAAACATCTATCAAAACTCTTGGTGAAACTGCACATCAAGCCATTGAAAACCATTTTACAAAAACCATAAAATGGGAAAAAGCAGTTAAAAAAGACGAAGATCCAGAACCACTTCACCAAATGCGTGTGGGAATGCGACGGTTAAGAACTGCTGTTAGTAGATTCGAGAGATATTTATTTTTACCAAAATTAGTTAGTGATAAAAATATTGGTAAACTTGCTAGAATTTTAGGTGGTCTCAGAGATTTAGATGTGCTTGCAGAAATTCTGGAAAAGAATTACAAACCGCATTTACTTGAAAAAGAACAAAAATCTCTAGAAACCGCTTTTAAGGAATTGCATAAACAACGAGAAATTGCCGTTTCTCATGTGCAGAATATATTTCAAGATGAAGTTTATAAATCTTTTAAAAATGAATGTGAACATTGGTTAAAAAATCCCAGTTATCAAAGTTTTTCATCAGTACCAATTTATCATGTATTACCAGATTTACTCTCACCAGAAGTTAGTGAATTTTGCTTACATCCAGGATGGTTAATTGGGACTAAAATTGTTAAATCAGAAATAGTAGTGCAAACAAAATGGACACCCAAGCAATTAGAAGAACATCTGAAAATAGAAGGTAAAACTTTGCATAGTTTACGGAAACAAGCCAAACGTCTCCGCTACCAAATGGAGTTATTTACTGAATTATATGGTGAGTCTTTTACCGCACATCTTCATGATATTAAAAGCATCCAAGAAATCTTGGGAATGATGCAAGATAATATGGTTTTACATGAATGGTTAGAAAATATATTCAAATCAGAACTGGATACTCAATTACGTGGGTTAACGACGCTACTAGCCGCAAATCGTTATCAATTATGGCAAGAATGGCAACCACTCCAACAACGTTATTTGCAAGCAGATACTAGATATAATTTGCATTTGGTGGTATTACAACCGACGTTGGTAAATCTTAAACAAGAAGAGAGAGATTAATTCATGGTATGTTTAAATATATAATAATCGGCATTCCGCACTTCAAAATGTCACATACAGCGGTTTCCGCTCTTATGAGGTACAAAGTTGAATCATGAAACTCTTGTAGTGCGGGCATCTTGCCCGCTAGATATGTACCTCATAACACCGGGAAGTGCTGTATTTATGCTTCAAAAATGTCATCGAATTAGGATAGTTTTATTAAGTATTAATCCTGATTTTTCCTGGTGGTAATGCGATCGCGAAGCGCGACCTAGGAATCGCTATCTGACCATTATTAGCCCGATATTGGTAATCTTGATGTATACTCAAAACGGCTTGATTGTTTGATTCTAAACGTAGGGGTTTAGCAGTGCTAAACCCCTACACATCTGGGTTCTTTATCATTTGGCAAAAGTTTAAATCTCACCCGTGTTTAGTATATTACAAAATGAAGTGCGGAATGTGGGTTTTAAAGCCAAGCTTGAGATAATATCCTGAATACAGAGGATCTAAATTTGCTTCAACTTTATAACCCACATTCCGCACCCCAAAATGTTACAGAGGGAAATTACGGAGATGAAAATCAAAGGGAGCATCAAAACAAACAGATAAAGTGAAAAAAGGCATTTGAGAAACAGTAAATCACCAAAAATGTCATCAAAATCTA
>NZ_JAQMTJ010000122.1:0-5883 GCF_028330815.1 Dolichospermum lemmermannii CS-548 | reverse complement strand
TTTGGAGAACTATTTTTGGCAATGACCGATAATTTATCTTCCAAATGCTTCGCCCCTACTAACAACTGTACGGGCGAAGCATTTGGAGAACTATTTTTGGCAATGACCGATAATTTATCTTCCAAATGCTTCGCCCCTACTGACAACTGACTATTGCCTATTTTCTCTTCTTAGACGAGGATTGACAAATTCATTCAACCCCTCACCAAGTAGTGATAACCCTACAACTAAAGTTGTCATTGCTAAACCAGGAAACAGGGTAGTCCACCAAATGCCTGTAGGTAGTGCTTCTAGAGCTTGTTTTAAATCATATCCCCATTCTGGCACGTCTTCGGGTAATCCTAACCCTAAAAATCCTAACCCGCCTAAAACTAAGATGGCATCTGCGGCGTTGAGGGTAAAGAGGACGGGGACGCTTTGAATAACATTGAAAAATAGATACCTTGATAAGACAACCCAGGTAGAAGCACCCATGGCTTGTGCAGCTTCTATATATACTTCAGTTTTGACGCTGACAGTGTGGTTACGGACAACGCGATAATATTGGGGAACGTAAGCTATACTAATAGCGATCGCTGCATTTAAGATTCCTCGTCCCACGACAAAAGCCAATGTTACTGACAGTAACAAGCCTGGCAAAGTATAAATACTATCCATAAGAAATAATAGGGCTTTATCCAATTTTCCCCCCAAATAACCGCTGACCATGCCCAAAGGTACACCGATGATCATGCTCAATGATGTTGCTAAAGTCACAACTTGCAGCGCGGCTTGTACACCAAACACACTGCGAGAAAAGACATCATAACCCAAACGACTTGTGCCAAACCAATGTTTGGCCGAAGGTGGTTCATGAATAGGATTAGAGAGAAACTCTCTGGGGTTTTGCAACCATCCCCAACTTTGGAAAACAGGAGCAAAAAAGGCTAAGAAGATGAAAAATAGGGTCATACCAATCCCAATTAGCATTAATCGCTGGGATAGGCTCGGATTTTTCGTAAATTTCCAGAAATTTGGTAATTGCTTTTTGGTAATCGTCATATATTAATAACTGGGAGTATTCAACTCGTTCCCAGTCTCTGACTGGGAATGTAGATGTGAGGCTCTGCCTCGAATCAAGTATAGTAGAGCCACAACTTTTTGGAGTCTATTCCCCGGTAGAGCTAGGGAACGAGGGATAGTAGCCATGTCTATTTTCAGCCTCTAGATAGTGAAAGCACCTCTCTATAAGGATTTTAGCCTATTTTTAACCCCCAGTTAGAACTGTTGAACAGATGGGAAAAAAGTTTTTTCCTGGAAGTGATATGAAATTGATCGGAATGGGGTAAGTTATTTCCATCAAGAAACGAACAATAGTCCAAATCAAGGAAAAATACCATGAAAACCGAACTAAAAGCCAAATTCATCCAACAAATCCTCAGCAAAAAGAAAGATAGCGAAGGTTTCACCCTTATTGAACTGTTAGTTGTTATTATCATCATCGGTATTCTATCCGCTATTGCTCTACCTTCTTTCCTCAGCCAATCAGCAAAAGCTAAACAAACGGAAGCGAAAAGCTTTGTTGGTACAGTCAACAGGGCGCAACAGGCTTTCCGCATGGAAAATCAACAGTTTACTACCGATACTGCGGCTCTGCAAGTCAATATTCCAAATACCGCAGCAAATGATACTAGTGGGAATTTCTACTATGTTTATACCATTCCTGTTGCAAGTACAGGCGCAAGTTCTACTGTTTTTAACGCAGTACCTGTAACTGCTGAAGCTAGCACTCTGAGAGCTTATGCTGGTGGTGTTACTGTTCTCACATCTGGGCAAACAGCCGCTGCTGCTTGTATGACAACCACACCTTCTGGCACTGCTCCCACAGTTACCCTGACTGCCTCTGCGGCCTCCTGTGCTGCTAATGCTAACAACATGAAATAAAGTTGAATGCTTTATTTTTGTGAATGATATAGGATTTTTTTGTCGGATTTTTTCACATCTTGTGGGGGTTAACTGTGTTAATCCCTGCTTTTGATGTTGATTTATGTTTCTAACGGCCAAAACTAATATTAATTTAGAGGATGTTTGAAAAGTATCAGAATTAATCGAGATCCCCCCAACCCCCCTTACAAAGGGGGGCTAAATTTCTCAAAGTCCCCCTTTTCAAGGGGGATTTAGGGGGATCAGATCTCACACGAAAAAGTTTTCAAACAACCTCTTAGACTTGTGTATTCATCCTTTCAAAGTTTTTAATGATTACCACCAACTTAAATAATCAAATTTCTGCTACCCCAAGCTTATTAACTATTCAAGAATATGAACAAAATATTACAGAAAATCCCCAGGAAGTTACTAATTATTGGTATTTAGGATTGGCTTTGTTATTAGCAGGAAGAGAAGAAGAAGCGCAGATAGTCTGGATGACTCCACTGCTAGAATTTGGAGAGGAAGAATCGGAACAATGGCTACTGCAATTAACAGAAATTTTATTCAATGCTGCTCAACAACAGGAAACAGATTCTCAATCTCAATTTGCTTGGGTAATTCGTCAACACATTAGAGAATTTGTCCCTGGTGATATTAATAATCTTTTAAAAATAATTGAACTAAATATTGATTTAGAAATTGAGGATTTGCAAACAAATGTTAATCAATTAATTGCCATTATATCCGAACTAATAGAACCCCCTATTTTTGATGAGAAATTATTAGTGCAAGTGATTGAGAAGTTACTTCGTCCTAACCCAGTTGATCCTCCTGCTTCGATAGATAAATTAGTAAAAGCCTTTATACCTTATTTAATAAATTCTGAAACTATTATTAAATTATTGATAGATAAAGCTGATGTCTATAGTCATTTTTTCGACTACCAGATGTCACTTTATTTTGCGAAAATTGCCTACCACCTAAGACCCAATAATTTAGTTTGTCTTGGCAAAATTATTTTTTCCCTGCAAAGTCTATCAGGATCTTATAATAAAGAGTCTATTGATTGGGCAAACAAATATTTAGAAATTGCTCAAGAACCAATTGATAAAATTCTCGGTACTCACTTCTTACTAACAGGATTTTTACAGTCTCTTGATTATCCAGAACAAGCGGTTCAGATTTACCAACAATATAAACAACTTTTATCTGATCTTGTCAACAATCAAACAGAAAGCAAAAGTTTAATTGATATCTTAGCCATTGGTCACTTTTTCCTATACATGGAAGATAATCCCCATGAAAATAGATTAATTCGCAATGGATTAGCTGCTTTATGTCAAAAAATGATGTGGAAAGAGTATTCTCAAGAGATTAACATTTATCAACAGCGTTTGAATACACCTCGTCCTGCTTTGAGTGAGCGTCCTTTAAGAATCGGCTATGTATCAGAGTGTTTTATTTCTCATTCTGTCGGTTATTTAGCCTGGTGGTTATTAAAATATCATAATCGCCAAGAATTTGATATTCATTTATATTCTTTAAGAGAGAATATTTATGATCCACAACAACAAGCTTATCAAAACGAATTTGGTGATCATTTTCATCAATTATGCCCGCCCATAGTGACGGTTACAGATAAAATAAATGAAGATGAAATAGATATTTTAGTTGATTTAGATAGTTTAACTTCCTATAGTAATTGTGCTATTTTAGCCTTGAAACCCGCACCGATTCAAGTTAGTTGGTTAGGGTATGATGCCACTGGTTTCCCGACGGTTGATTATTTTATTGCTGATAACTATGTTTTACCTGCATCAGCACAGGATTATTATACAGAAAAGATTTGGCGACTCCCGCAAAATTATATTGGTATTGATGGCTTTACCGTGGGAACACCAGCTATCAGTAGAGAATCTTTAGATATTCCTAATGATGGGATTATTTATTTTAGTTCTCAAACTGGATTAAAACGTAATCCCGATAATATCCGGTTACAAATGCAAATTATCAAACAAGTTCCTAATAGTTATTTTCTGCTGAAAAGTTTTCGCAGCAATCATGAAGATCTGCAAAATTTTATTGCTCCCCTTGCTGAAGCCGAAGGACTTGATTTAGAATGTTTTAGGTTTTTACCCTCTGCACCTACAGACATGGAACACCGCGCCAATTTAGCCATTGCAGATATCGTCTTAGATACCTATCCCTATAATGGTGCAACCACAACCCTAGAAACATTATGGATGGGTATACCTATAGTGACAAGAGTGGGGGAACAATTTGCAGCCCGGAACAGCTATACAATGATGATGAATGTGGGTGTAACTGAAGGTTTAGCTTGGAGTGATGAAGAGTATGTCGAGTGGGGTGTGAGGTTGGGTAAGGATGAGAAATTAAGACAAGAAATTGTGTGGAAATTGCGAAAGTCAAGACAAACATCACCGCTATGGAATGGTCAGAAATTTGCGCGGGAAATGGAAAATGCTTATCAGCAAATGTGGCAAAAGTATGTTGATAGCAGAAAATAAGTAGGTTGGGTTGACGCAAGGAAACCCAACATTTATGGTAACTTTGATTATAATGAGGAATATAAGAGGGTGTTTGAAAAGTTATGGTTGATGTATCAAATATTTTTTACCCCACCCTAACCCTCCCCTTGTAAAGGGGAGGGAACTGGATTTTTATTGTTTCCCCCTTTTACAAGGGGAAAGGGGGGTAGGAATGTGATGAAAATTACGGAATACCACTTTTCAAACATCCTCTAAGGAGAAAATTACCATCTCTGTAATATTTTACTATAAATAGGTGTAAAAATGGAAACGACAAGTAGAAAACAGGTTTTATTGAAAGCAATTTATGAAAGATTAGAACAAGTTTATGAAGACACATTGGAAGATGTTTTAGAACTGTTAAATATTTCTGATCGTGAAGATGCGGAGGATATCGCAGATGCGGTTGCTGAATTAGAAGACGCAAAGGTAAACGGTACAATATCCTGGGAAGATTACCAGAAAGAATTGCAAGAATCAAAATTATGAGTTATCAAATAGAATTTACCAGGGGTGCTATCAAGCAACTTCAAAAAATACCAACTAATATTAGGGAAAGAATTGATTTAAAAATTCAAGAATTAGCACTTGAACCACGTCCTGATGGAGTTAAAAAATTAGAAAGTGAATTGTCACTTTACCGTATTAGAGTAGGTGATTACAGAGTTGTTTATCAAATACAAGATAATATTTTATTAATAAATGTGGTTAAGATCAAACATCGTAGTGATGCTTATCGTCAAAAATAGCTTAGAGGTTGTTTGAAAAGTATTATATCAAATCGGTAATCTCCAAAAACCTAACCCCCCTACCCCCCTTCCCTGCAAGGGAATGGGGGTTTTAAAGCCTCTCCCCTTGCAGGGGAGAGGTTTGGAGAGGGGTCAGTCTATACATTCAAAACTTTTCAAACACCCTCTTAGTTTAATTAATCAAAGTTCTAACAGTAAATAAAATTCTAGCAAAAATTAAAACATTCGTCCAAAAAACCTATCAAGATAATTTAGATCAAGTTATCTTGTTTGGTTCTCGCGCTAGAGGTGATCATCATGCTGATTCTGATGTAGATATTTTAATTGTTTTAAAAAAACCGTTTAACTATTCTCAAGAAATCGAAAAAACTAGCATTTTTATTTCTGAACTATCCTTAGAATGTGACTTAGTTATTTCTCGTGTTTTTGCTGAAACTAAAGATTTTAATTCTAAAAATACTCCTTTTTTTATGAATGTCAGAAAGGAGGGGATAATTTTATGAATGATGAACAGAAATTGTTATGAGGTACATATTTAGCGGGCAAGATGCCCGCACTACAAGAAATTTTTGGGTATTTTTTTAATTGGAAGTCCCTTATATTAAACATAACACAAAATCAACTACAACAACTGTATGAGATTGACGATTATCTTTGGTTAGAAGAAACCATTACAG
>NZ_JAQMTJ010000013.1:0-10292 GCF_028330815.1 Dolichospermum lemmermannii CS-548 | reverse complement strand
GTTCTTCAAAAATGCCTTAACGTGCAAATCTTCTATCTTAATTATGCTGTGGTTTTTAGCTAGATAGTAGGTTAATTTGTGAATAGAATCCTTGCGAATATTAGAAACTTTGGCGTGTAATTTAGCTAATTTTCTCACAGCTTTTTTACGGTTATTAGAGCCTTTAATTTTCCTGCTCACACTACGCTGTAAACGTTTCATGCGTTTACTCTTATGGCGGTAGGCTTTAGGATTCTCGAATACTTCACCATTACTGCAAACTGCTAATTCTTTGATACCAATGTCAACACCAATGGTCGGTCCGTCTGCAAGTATAGGAGGTTTTTCAACTTCGTATTTAACAGAAATAAACCATTTATCAGCCTGTCTAGAAATCACGCAATTATGAGTTACTGTAATCGGTAAAGGTATGGCTAATCGTACCCAGCCAATTGACGGTAATTTAATTCTTTTACCATCATTTTTAATCGCTGGTTTCGCCTTAGTTCCTGATTCTAAATAGAAAGAATCGTGTTGTCCTTTTTTCTTGAATCGTGGTTGTTTTGATGTTTTTTTGAAACACCTATCCCAAGCCTGGCGTAAATCAGCTAACGCCTTCTGAGGGATATTTTTATTAACTTCGTAATACCAAATATGCTCAGATTTTACCTCAGCAACTAACTTTTTATGCAAGTCAATCGCTGATGGTAATTTAAGTTTTTCGCCTTCTTTTTGAGCAGCTAAAATATCCTTGATTTGAGCATTTGCCCAGTTGTAAGCGTGTCTAGCGACTCCAGAAGCCTTGCGAAAAGCTGTAATCTGTCGGTTATTTGGAATTAGTGCAGTTTTGAATGATAAAAGCATTGACTCGACCTTCAATGTTGTGCTATGATATCTAGTATATCAGACATATTAGGATTTGGCAATGCCTCGGATTAAATTTAAACCACAAAATCAGGTAGCGTACGATAAATCACCTTTGCAGTTTAAGGTGTTGCCTGGGGTCAGAGAAAAAATTAAAACCGTCCCTAACACAGCAGCAACGGTTAAGGGAATTTGTTGATCAACTTATTGAAGACTTGGACAAACAGTAATATATGGATAGTTATGGGTAGAAATTATCAAGCTGTTTCTACCCCTCAATTCTGTTAATTAACCTCACCTACCTGGAAACTGCTATAGCTAAATTCTCCATGAAGTTTATGCAAACTTTAGACATCTTACTTTTTAAAAGAAGTATAAGTAATAGACAATTTTGGTATTTTTTAAAGATTTTTTTGTATAAATTAGATACATAAATCAAATTATATTTCCATGTATTAACTATAAAAAGATACCCGAATCATCCAATAAATCGGGTATCTTGTTGTTGAGATCAGATTGGGGATAGTTAGAGGTTTTTCCCAAACATTATCAACAATCCCGCCCAAAATTATTAATACTGAGGAACAGAAGCGTCTACTTCTTGACTCCAAGCATTAATTCCCCCTTTCACATTTGTGCCAGTAATTCCCGCTTCCTTGAGGATAGCCAAGGCTTTCGCCGAACGTCCACCCAGTTTACAATGAGCAATTAAACGGTGTCCATTGAGTAAGTCCTTCACCTTAGCCACACCATCACCATTTTCAATATCTGGTAAAGGGACTAACACAGAACCAGGAATTTTAGCAATTTGGTACTCATGAGGATTACGCACATCTAGCAGCACAAAGTCCTTTGCACCACTATCTAATAACGCCTTCAATTCCTTCACAGTCATTTCTTGAACTTCCATTTGCTGTTTCGCTTCTTCGGCTTGGGCTTGGGGAATCCCACAGAATTGTTCGTAATCTATCAGCTTGTCAATAACTGGACGGATGGGATTAGGACGCAGTTTCAACTCCCGGAATTTCATATCCAAGGCGTTGTAAAGCACTAGTCTACCACTCAGGGTAGTACCATTCCCCAGAATAATTTTCACTGTTTCTGTGGCTTGAATAATCCCAATCATTCCCGGTAAAATTCCCAGAACTCCACCTTCTGCACAGGAAGGAACCATTCCTGGTGGTGGTGGTTCGGGGTACAAGTCACGATAGTTAGGACCACCTTCATAGTTAAAGACGGTTGCTTGTCCTTCAAATCGGAAGATAGAACCGTAGACGTTGGGTTTATCTAACAATACGCAAGCATCGTTGACTAAATACCGCGTTGGGAAGTTATCAGTGCCATCAACTACGATATCGTAAGGCCGAATAATATCGAGGGCGTTTTCGGAACTTAAACGAGTTTCATACAAATCAACCTGACAATGGGGGTTAATTTCATGAATCCGGTTTTTTGCTGATTCAATTTTGGGTTTACCTACCCAGGATGTCCCGTGAATAACTTGACGTTGCAGGTTAGAGGTGTCCACAACATCAAAATCAACAATACCAATTCTGCCTATACCTGCTGCTGCAAGATATAACAGTAATGGTGAACCTAGTCCACCAGTACCGATACAGAGTACACTGGCGGCTTTTAGGCGTTTTTGCCCTTCCATACCCACTTCTGGCAAAATTAAGTGGCGGGAATAGCGTTCGTAGTCGTCTTTCGTCAACTGGATTTCATCCAGATTGGGATTTAGCATAGCAGTTGTAGGAATCAGCGCGGAGTATTAATGTTAACTTAAATTTGCTAATTTTATCAGTTTAATTGTCTCGGCTGGAAACTGGTGGTTGTCATCAAGACTCCAGCTTTGCAGTTTACCAGCTTGAGTATTTAACTTGTAGGGATAATATCACACAAGAGTATTCTGTCCAAAGGTAATAGAATACCGAAAGATTCTGGGTTTGTTCTGACCCGTAACATCCAAATACCAGTTATGGCTAAAAATAAATAGGCTAGTACCGCAGGGCGGAAGTCAAAAGTCAAAAGTCAAAAGTCAAAAGTCAAAACTAATATACAGTAGGCTTTTTGGCGATTGAATATGGTTGCTTTATTTCCGCCAAGCTGTACTAGTAAAGATAATCCCATTGACCAAGCGGCTATTTTCCATAACCATAGAAAGGAAGGTAGGTGCATAAAACAGTTCAGTTCAGGAAAGTTACCTATTGAGCTTAACAGGACTTCAGCTTTTTTTTATTTTTAGTTGTCCATGTTTTCTGCCCAGCGACAAAGTTCACAAGTCAATATAAACATAAATCAAAATTATGGTTGGTTCTAGAAATGATTGGTTTCCCACGTCTGTTTGGCATTTTTCCCTAGAAAATTATCAACAATTAAATCCTCCACTCTTAGAAACTATCTATGCAGAAGAACGTCGAGATAGTCAGGGTGAGAAATGGTCAAATATATTAGGATGGCATAGTAAAGATAGGTTGCATGAGAGGGATAGTTTTGACAACCTTATACAAATCATTAATCAAAATGTCTTAGAAGTTGCCACATTTTTACAATGGGACTTACAAAAGTTTAGCCTGAAGATTACAACTTGTTGGGCAATTATTAATCGTAAACTTGCCTCCAACTCTGTACATAATCATCCCAACTCAATTTTAAGTGGAGTTTATTATCTGAAAACTCCTGAAAATTGTGGTGGCATATTTTTCTCTGATCCGCGACCAGCTTCACAGATGATCGTACCACCATCTATAGAGTTGAATCTATGGACTTTCCCCAAAATCACTTATAAAGCTCGTGAAGGGACGATGTTAATATTTCCCAGTTGGCTGTTACATGGTGTGGAAATGAATATGAGTGATGAAGATCGGGTATGTATTAGTTTTAATATTGGCATAGTACCTATAAATAGATAATTTTGCCTTAATCAAAATTAACTTTTAGCAGGATTTTTAATCAAGAAATAGCCAATTCATAGTGCCTTCTTAACCTCTGAGTGAGATCCTAATAAGGAGTGATATTCATATTCGGTAAATATAGGTTTTCCTAAATTTACCAAGCATTGATTCAGTAAGCATTACAAAGAAAACTGAGGGATTTTATGGCTAACACACCATTCGATACAACCCAACCGTCTCAAGTAAAAGGATTAAATGGTTACACCGTTGACCCTATTTTTACAGTTGGTGACAAAATTGGGAACTATGTTGCTCCTGGGATTCTTGACGGTATTGGTGCTTTTTCACTCAACGATACAACTGTTCGTGTATTAGTTGTTAATGAGGTAGGGGCTGCTGATGGTTATAAGTACACCCTGAAAAACGGTACTCAACTCCCCGGTGCAAGAGTTAACTATTTTGATGTTGACAAGCGCACATTGCAAATCGTTGATGCTGGATTAGCCCATGACACCATTATCAACCGCAAAGGTGAAGTTGTTGATGCTGCTGCTGATTTAGAGAACGCTGGTATTCAACGTTTTTGTTCTGCTGCTTTATTTGAAGCCAACCAGTTTGGTGCAGGTATTGGTTTAGCTGATCGTATTTTCTTCTCTGGTGAAGAAACCAGTAATGGTACACAATTCGCCTTAGATACAAAAACTAATACTTTATATGCAGTACCCGCATTTGGTCGCGCTTCGTGGGAAAACGTCACAGAACTAAATACAAGCCGCACTGATAAAGTTGCCTTTTTAATTGGTGACGATAGCAATAACGCGCCTTTATATCTCTATGTTGGCGATAAAAAAGCTGGTGGTTTCCTGGAACGCAATGGTTTAGCACAGGGTAAACTATTCGTATGGGTGGCTGACGATCCTGCAAATGCTACTGATGCAATTGAAGCTAATCCTAGCCAGTTCAAAGGCAGTGGTAACAGCACAAACGGTCAATTTGTAGAAATTTCTTACTACGATCCCACAAAAGCAAATACTACAGGTTATGACGCTCAAGGTTTTGCTACACAAACAAAACAAAATGAGTTAGCTACCGCCGTTAATGCCTTCAGATTCTCTCGTCCTGAAGATATCGCTACCAATCCTTTCGATGGTACTCAAGCTGTTTTAGCCTCCACTGGTATTACTGCAGGTCCTGATGTTTGGGGTACAACCTACAAAATTGATGTTGACTTTAGCCAACTTCTTTCTACTACTGCTACTGTTCCTACAGCAGAAGACACTGCACCCTTTTTACTACCAACAGGATTCACTCAGACAGAAATTGTTGACCGCAACAAAGCTAATCTAGATCCTCAATTTGCTGCCACCTTTGGTAACTGGGACATGGTGGCACTCGATCCCACCAACCGCTACATCTACATTCCGATGGAAGTAAGTCAAGGCGCTGGTTTAGCTCGCTACGACACCCAAACTGGCGACTTTGTTTCAGCCTTGACTGGTCAAGCGGCCTTACCCTACACCACCAATCCTACGGTTTGGGATAAGAATAATGATGATTTTGGTCCTTTTGACCCTGCTGTATATACTCCTTACGGAACAGTTATTACAGCAGAAGAAAGAACCAATGGTCGTCTATTTGAGTGGCTTAACCCCTTGATGGCTGCTGGTGATACAGCTAATGTGGTTTGGCGCAGTAATATTCCTGCTGTTTCCCATGAAGGCTTGAAGTTTGATGCCTCTGGTACTTTGTACTTTATTGATGAGAGCAACACTGGTTCTATCTACAAGTTTGTACCTAAGACTGCTGGTGATTTGAGTGTTGGACAAAGTTTTGTCTTGAAGGTAACTGCCTTTACAGGTAATGCTTCGGAAAACTGGGACTCTACTGCCAATACAGGTAAAACTCGGACTGGTGCAGCTACTTGGGTCGCTATTACCGATGCTAATGGTGTGAAAACGACTACGGCTAATCCCTTTGACTTTAGCAGTGCTACTACAGGTGGACGTGCGGCAGCGGATGAAGTTGGTGGTACACCCTACGGTCGTCCAGAAGACTTAGAAATTATTGGTGACACTCTTTATGTAGCTACAACTAGCGAAAACGCAGTTTATGGCATTAACCTCAAAACTAATGAAGTTAAGCTTTTTGCTAGTCGTAGCACAATTGATGGTGGTACTGCTTTAGCTGCGGGTACCAACCTCAATAACCCTGACAACTTGGCTAGTGATGCTGCTGGTAATCTTTACATTATCGAAGACAACGGTCCTGGCGATATCTGGAAGGCATCTGATAGCAATAAGGATGGTGTAGCTGAATCCATCACTCGTTGGGCTAGTTTGGGAGTTGCAGGATCTGAACCTACTGGGTTGATTTCTACAAACAATCCCAATGAATTTATCGTTGCCATTCAACACCCCACATCTGGAAATGATGCTCTGTGGAAGATTACAACTGCACCAGAAATCACTGCAAAAATTGACATCCTTTACGATGGCAACGACGCTGGTAAACAAGATTTCGGTATGCGTAGTCCTGATAACCTCGACTGGGCTGATAATGGCAAAATTTACTTACAAGAAGACCGCGCACTAGGAGCAGATATCTGGGGTGCAACTTCTAAGCAAGAAGCCTCTATTTACGTTCTTGATCCTGCTGCTGCCAATCCAGCGGATAGCTTAACTAAAATTGCACAAGTTGATCGCTCGGCTGTTCCTTCTGGTCAAACTGATTCTAGCCCCACTGATATCGGTAACTGGGAAACTTCAGGTATTCTAGACGTTTCTAGTCTTTTTGGTAACGCTCCTGGTACACAGTTTGTCTTTGATGTCCAGGCGCATAGTATTCGTTCTGGAACAATTATTACCGCCACAAATATTGATGGTAATGGTGATGGCACAAAAACTAGACAAGAAAACCTGGTTGAAGGTGGTCAGTTATCTTTCTTGACTGCGCCTAATGCCAATTTGATTCAGGACACACAATTCTTTGCTGGTACACCTAATGCCGATACGATTGTAGCCAAGCAAACTCCTGGCTTTGGTGGTATTAAGGATGTCGTGTTTAGTGGCGCTGGTAATGACGAGGTTGATAGTGCGGCTGCGGGCGCTCTTGCCAGCAATAACATTATTGACAGTGGTAGCGGCAATGATACCGTGTTTTTAGCCAATGGCGATCGCGCTTTTGGTAGTGCTGATAACGACACATTCTTTGGAGATGAAGCCAGTAATTTCCGTGCCTCCGGTGGCGCTGGTAATGATCTGTTCTTCCTGGGTAATGGTTCTAATGGTCGTGCCTTGGGTGGTGATGGTAATGATACCTTTGAAATCGGTCTTGGTGGTGGTCACACCCTATCTGGTGGTGCTGGCGCTGACCAATTCTGGATTGTTTTTGGTGAATTAACCAAAGCTACTAACACCATTCTAGATTTCCAAATTGGTACTGATGTAATTGGTATTTCTGGTGCTAAGAGCTTAGGCATCACTACCGCCAATCTAACTTTGACTCAAGTTGGTGCTGACACTGCGGTTATCTTTGGTGGTCAAACTTTAGCCACTTTAACTGGTATTCAAGCCAGTGCTTTGAGTGTGGCTAATCCTAATCAGTTTGTCCTGGTTTAATTAAAGCCAGCATTTAATAGTAATTACTTGTAACTAAATACCTTGGCAGGACTTGATATTTTTACAAGTTTTGCCAAGGTTTTTTAACTTTTGAATATTGTGGCTAAGTTTGAGAATTTGATCCTCTTTTTACCTCAACCAAGTTATAAAACGAATTTTTTAATCAAAAAATTATTAAACCATAGTTCCATCTTAACCTTCGCGTGAAAACTTAATGAGACGTAATATTCATATTCAGATAAGTTTAGGTCTTCCTCGACTTGCCGAACCCGAATTTATTCATTCATTAAGCATTGCAAAGGGAATTAAGGAATTTTATGGCTAAGAATACAATTATCATGATCGGCGACGGTTTGGGCTGGGAAATGGCACGTGCGGCTGCTATTTACAAGCAAATCCGTGAAGGCAAGACTGGCGCAACTCTAAATGATTTTTATACATCTGGTAAAGGAACAGGGCTTAATTTCCAAACATTAACAGGCTACACCTATGCCACTACCTACGGAACCACAATTGCTGGTACAGATGGAGTTTTTAATGCTGGAATTTCCGCCCTCAATGGTAATACCCTCACTACTCTCACAGGTACTGCTCCTCTCCGTACAGGGTTTGCATTCAATCCCACCTTTAACCCTGGAACTACACCTAATGGTGGCGCAAAAGTTAGCGATGGTGTAGTTGGCAACCTTGTTGGTTACGATCCAGTCAAGGGTGGTATAAATCCTTGGACACCAGGTACTGATTCTGGCTATATTAAGAACAGCTATCCCGATTCTGCAAACACTGCTACCACACTCTATTCAGGCGTTAAGAGTTACAACGGTGCTATTGGCGTTGATATTTTTGAAAAACCTGTTGAAAGTATTCTTTCTAGAGCGGCATCTGTTGGTAAATCTACTGGTTTGGTGACATCTGTTCCCATTGACCACGCTACCCCTGCTGCTGCTGCTGCTGCTGTAAATAATCGTAACAAGTTTGATGGTGACTTACCTGCATTAGACAATATCTTGCAGCAAGAACTCCGTATTTACCAACCAACTGTACTCCTTGGCGGTGGTCATCCACTTTCTAATACTGGAAACCCCTTACCCACTGGTGTTGAGCCAAGAGACAATACTTACATCAAGGAATCCACTTACCAAGAGTTAAGTAAAAAGCCCACGACCAACATCTATGATTACACCTTCTTAGAACGTGGTGCCAATGCGGCTCAAACTCTAGCAAATACGGCTGCTCAACTTGATCCAGAAAAAGGCGATCGCTTACTTGGTTTGTATGGTGCGCGTGGACAAGATGGCAACCTACCCGTAAGCTCTGCCGATGGAGACTACAGCACCACTGGCTTGGCAATGTTCACCAACAACACTACCAAGGGACTAAATCCAGATACTGTTAGACCGCTTCTTCCCGGAGAAACGGATGCGCCATTTATCGCTAAAGAACGCAATGAAAACCCTACTCTTGATGACCTAACCAAAGCAGCTTTATCAGTTTTAGGTAAAGACCCGGATGGTTTATGGCTGATGATTGAAGGTGGTGATATAGACTGGGCTGCCCATGATAACAACATTGATAACCTGATTGGTACAGTTTTAGACTTTGACAAAGCAGTCGGATCTGTGATCAATTGGATTAACCAAAATGGTGGTTGGGCTGATAACGAATTGATTATTACTGCTGACCACGATCATTACCTCAATCTTACTAATGACTTCCCCGCACTGCTCAGAACAAAGGGCGCTGAACAATTGACTGCGATTGACACAATTGCTGAATCTGGTAACTTCTGGGGAAATAGTGCCACTGATAAATACAACTGGGGAAGCCACACCAACCGTCCTGTCCCTGTCTACTATCAAGGTGTTGATTCCCCAACATTAACTAGTTCAATCGGTCAAGGTTTTGATGCCTACGGCTTTAAAATCCCTGGTCTTGCTAATGCGGTGGATCAAGTCAACATTGCTCAAACCATGTTTGCCTCAGTAACTGAAGTCAATCAGGAAAACTTCGTTACTGGAACTACTAGCGCAGATACCTTAATTGCACTTCAAAATATAGATGGGGTTCAAGACACTGTATTTAGTGGTGCAGGAAACGATGAAGTTGATTTAGCATTCAATAGCAATGCTCGTAACAACATCATTGACACTGGTAGCGGTAACGATAAAATCTACGTTAGTCGCAACGACGTAGCCTTCGGCAGTGATGGCAATGATGAATTTGATGCTAGAGATGGCAAAGGTGAGAATCGGATATCTGGTGGCGCTGGTGATGATACCTTCTATTTAGGTAGCAATGACCGGGCATTAGGTGGTAGTGGTAACGATAAATTCTTTGCCGGTTTAGGTGGTGGCAACCTTTTATCTGGTGGTGCTGGTGCTGACCAATTCTGGATTGTCAACGCTGAACTACCAAAAGCCGCTAACACAGTTCTAGATTTCCAAGTTGGTACTGATGTGATTGGTATTAAGGGTGCTGCTAGTTTAGGCATCACTACCGCCAATCTAACTTTGACTCAAGTTGGTGCTGATACTGCGGTTATCTTTGGTGGTCAAACTTTAGCCACTTTAACTGGTATTCAAGCCAGTGCTTTGAGTGTGGCTAATCCTAATCAGTTTGTCCTGGTTTAATTAAAGCCAGGATTTAATAGTAATTACTTGTAACTAAATACCTTGGCAGGACTTGATATTTTTCCAAGTTTTGCCAAGGTTTTTTAACTTTTGAATATTGTGCATAAGTTCTAGTATTTGATATTTTTTTACTTAAACCACTAGTTTTGCATATAGATAATGAATGCATTAAGTAGAACGGCTTGAATAATTCAAAGTTTGTAGTGAGGAATTTATTCCTCATTTGAGGGCTGAAGCCCTCACTACGAAATCATCTCCAGATTTTTTACATTACTTAATATACTTTGATTTATTTTCGTCTACTTACT
>NZ_JAQMTJ010000121.1:0-5398 GCF_028330815.1 Dolichospermum lemmermannii CS-548 | reverse complement strand
TCGGTAATTTCGGATTTTTGAATACCTGTGAGGATAATTTTGATACAAAATCGTCGAAATCTTAGGTGGCGATCGCTAATATCAAATCCCCAAACGACCATTTTTCGTTGTGTGACAGTTTAGGGTGCGGAAGGTGGGTTCAATAAACTGGTGGAAAAATTTCATGGCTGGGCAAAAAATTATGTTGATTTAGAAGAATCAGAACGGTGTGCTGGGGAGGTAGGGGAGAAATTTTCTTCTTTCTTCTTCGTCCTGAACTCCTGATAGCGAAGCGTGGCGTTAGCCATACTCCTGACTTCTATAAAAATTAAAATGCCGCCCAGTGTCAACTAGGCGGCGTTAATTTTTTCTCAATTTTCAGAATTGTTAAGAACTGTGAGGAATTCTTTCTATTTCCGCATAACCACTAAAAATCAATCTTTGACCTTCTGTTTCTAAACGATTTAGTCGCATTTTTACCCCATCTAAATCAAAGCGATCTAAATCAACCATATTATCCAAAATTTCTACCAATGCCAGACTTAAAGTCTGGGAAATTTCTCTTTGTGCTTCTGGAACTCCCTCAAGTTCAATCTTAGGTTCTTTGAAAGAAACCCGCCTTCTTCTTTCAATTCCGACACCAATGGTCATACTTAGGGGTATGAGTTCACCGTTGTTTAAATCGGCTTTAGCTACCAAATGCAAGCGATTTTCAGGTAATAACTTGACTTCAACTTCGGTAAAAGAAACTGGTTCACCACCAGATATGGCAATCAAAGTGGGTTCAGAAAGGTTCAGCAGCCGCTTTTTCACCAATTCCGACTCAAAAGCTCGATTAATGCCTTCTTCTGATAAAATCACCTGGGCTACTGCTTGGGTGGGTTGTTTGAGAGTAAGTTTGCCACTTAAAACCGAGCCGAAGTCAATGGCTACAGCGTCGGTTTCAAAGGACATTTCCTCAACTGCGAAATCTTTGCGAATTACTAAGCCGCGACCGTTCATTTTAAAGCTATCAATGCTGCCTTGCAACAGTTTGCTGGAGGGATAGCAGCGCACAAAGACTTCTACCGACTCGCTTTGGGTAAACAGGTGGCGAATCGTTTGGCTGGCGACTGTATTGAGCATTCGCTCTCCCCAATCGGTGCTTTTGGTATCTGTTAAACCAGTAAGTCCGGCGAACATTAGGTTTTAGTCTCTAGAAGTTCTTTATATTTTTGTAACAAATTGTGAACAATTATGCAAGCGATCCCCTGATTTAATCTCCTGATGAGTCAGAACAGGATAACTGATGGTTGAATGGTCATTGGTCATTGGTCATTGGTCATTGGTCATTGGTTAAGAACTTTCTTGTATTGCCTATTACCTATTACCTATTACCTATTACCTATTACCTATTGCCCATTGCTTTCCGTTGAGTCTGATAAATGTGAATTTGGTCTACTAAACCCCCAATACCAGGAATATCATCACCATAAAGTTGAAAACCTTTACCGACAGAATTAGTTAAAACTTCTGCACCTTTACCTTGATAATAAACAGGAACTGGACGATTGCCATGATTTCCCCAACCGTACTTTATATTAGGATTAGAACCCCAAAAATGACCCGCTTTCATGGAATCAGATTCAGCAGTTAAAGCTTCTGCACTTTTTTCTTTCAGCAGTTCGGAAAAGTTGGGATTTAAAGTCAGATAATGATCATGATCAGCAGTAACAATCAACAGATTATTTTCCCAACCACCATTATTTTTAATCCAGTCAATTGTTGTTTTTACAGCTTTATCAAAATCCAATACTGTCCCGATCATATTATCTATATTATCATCATGGGCAGCCCAATCAATATCACCACCTTCTACCATTAACCAAAATCCATCTTTGTCTTTAGATAAAACTGCTAAAGCTGCTTTGGTTAAATCATTGAGTGTGGGATTTTCATTAATTTCTTTCGCAATAAAAGATTTATCGGTTTCTCCAGCAAGTAGAGGCCGAACTGTATCGGGGTTTTTTCCTTGAGAACCAAACAGGGAAAAGATACTCAAACCTGTATTACTGTAATCACCATTAGCGGTACTTACAGGGAGATTTCCCTCTTGTCCCCTAGCTCCATATAATCCTAACAAGCGATCGCCCATATTTGGATCTAATTTAGCCGCAGTAGTCCCTAACTTATCAGCCGCATCTTTTCCCCGTTCTAAAAATGTGTAGTTATAGCGGTTTTGATTGGGGTTTTTACTCAATTCTGCATAGGTCGTTTTAGTGATATATTCAAACTTAGTTGGCGGTTCTACACCCGTAGGCAGAGGTTGACTACTAGCACCTGTGAGAGGATGACCACCACCTAAAATTACAGTTGGTTGATATATGCGAAGTTCCTGCTGGAGAATATTATCTAAAGTCGGATAATCACCATCATATTTATTGCGACGATTCACGTTTGCTGCTGCTGCTCCCGGTGTAGCATGATCAATAGGAACAGAAGTCACAATCCCCGTAGATTTACCATGATCAGCCGCAGTTTTGAGAATGGTTTCTAAAGGTTTTTCAAATATATCAACGGAAATAGCATTGTTATAGCTTTTGACTCCTGTGTACAAAGTAGTCGCTGTATTGGCAGAATCAGGATAACTATACTTAATATACTCAGGATCATTACCAGGAGTCCAAGGATTTATTCCCCCACGTTGAGGATCATAACCCACTAAATTACCCACTGCATTAGGATTAAGATTTTTCCCCCCTCCAGATGGTTTATCGCCAGGATTAAATTGAGGTTGGAATTTAAACCCTGGTAGAATCGGACTAGCACCTGTAATCGGATTAGAGTTTGATAACGCAGAGTTACCCGTGCTGAAAACTCCATTACCAGGAGCAATGGTAGTACCATAGGTGGTAGCAAGGGCGTAATTATCCAGAGTTTGAAAACTCAGTCCTTCCCCCTTACCAGAAGTATAATTATATCCTTTAGCCATAGCCCCAGCGCGAGCCATTTCCCAGCCCATACCATCCCCAATCATCAGAATGACGTTTTTGGTTTTAGTAACAGGTGTAGCGGGGCTAGAATGGTTAGTCAGAGTGATGAATATACCAACTACAATGATCAACGCTGTAGTAAATAAACGGCGTTTAAATCGGAATTGTGAACTAGATTTAATTACCATTGGTAAAATGCCTGCTAGGAAATTGCTCTATGATGAGAGAATATTACAAAATGATCACAAAACTTTAAATTGACTCATCATGGCGAAAATTCAGTTTGCTAAAGGTATTGAAGAAACAGTAGTTCCAGATGTTCGGTTGACAAGAGCAAAACAAGGTGAAAGCGGTACGGCAACATTTATCTTCACCAATCCTGATATATTGGCGCAAGATGGCACAGATGAAGTTACTGGTTTATATTTGATTGACGAAGAAGGGGAAATCGTTATTCGTAACGTTCAGGGTAAATTTGTCAACGGTAAACCTGAATCCTTAGAAGCAATTTATGTGATGAATTCTAATGATGAGTGGGATCGTTTTATGCGCTTCATGAATCGTTACGCTGAGGACAATGGACTAGGATTGAGTAAGTCTTAATTAGTCATTAGTCAGTGGTCAGTAGGGGCGAAGCATTTGGAAAATAAATTATCGGTCATTGCCAAAAATAGTTCTCCAAATGCTTCGCCCGTACAGTGGTCAGTAGGGGCGAAGCATTTGGAAAATAAATTATCAGTCATTGCCAAAAATAGTTCTCCAAATGCTTCGCCCGTACAGTGGTCATTGGCTAAAATACATAACATCTATTATGGAATTTCAACCACACCCCAATACACAGCAAGTTTCTGTAAGTTGTGCGGTGATTACCGTCAGTGATACCCGTTCCCCAGATACAGATAAAAGTGGTCAATTAATTAAAGAACTACTTTTAGCAGATGATCACACTGTGGCATTGTATCAGATTATCAAAGATGAACCTAAAGAAATTCAATCCCAAATGACAGCCTTGGGCGAAGATACTCGTATCAATGCTGTAATTTTTAATGGAGGAACGGGAATTGCTCCCAGGGATACTACTTATGATGCTTTAGAAAAGCTATTAGAAAAGACTTTACCAGGATTTGGGGAATTATTTCGGTTTTTAAGTTATCAAGAAATTGGTTCTCGCGCTATGGCTTCCCGCGCTGTCGCTGGCGTTTATCAAAGCAAAATCATTTTTTCTCTTCCTGGTTCTAGTAATGCTGTACGACTGGGGATGGAAAAGTTGATTTTACCGGAATTGGTGCATTTGGTAAAACAATTAAATTTGCAGAATTAAACGAATCAGGATATCCAGGATTTAAGGATGTACAGGATGGGTATTTACTGTTATTTTAACATATTAATTGTCTGAATCAGGATGTCCAGGATGTAAGGATGTACAGGATGGGTATTTACTGTTATTTTAACATATTAATTGTCTGAATCAGGATATCCAGGATTTAAGGATGTACAGGATGGGTATTTACTGTTGTTTCAACATATTAATTGTCTGAATCAGGATGTAAGGATGTACAGGATTTTTATTATCTCAATATTGTCAAGATTATCCTTAACTACCCCTTGACAAATTTCTGAATTTAGCCTATCATTAAATTATGGTGGAAATCTGTGTCGCCATATATAGTCAGGTTATTAACAAGATCATAGAAAAACAGATATCAAACATTCCCAAAAACTCATCAACCCAACCATTATCAAACATCCTGTTAATCCTTAAATCCTGGACATCCTGATTCAGACAAAATATTATTGTTGTCATGCAGAGCCTCCCGTGAGCATTCCCCGGCAGAGCCAGGGAACGAGGGAAAAATCACATCCTGTTAATCCTGAACTCGTTCCCAGACTCCGGCTGGGAATGGGAGTTTGAGGCTCTGCCTCAAATACAGTGAATATAGTGGAGGCAGAGCCTCCTGTGGGCATTCCCCGGCAGAGCCAGGGAACGAGGGATTAACATCACCAAAGAAACTCCCTACAACTCTTTTAAAAAAGCCATTGTTTGTTCATAAAGAGCAGTATTTCCTTGAGCCATGAACAATTGCGCTGCTCGTTGCAGGTCTTCTCTGGCTTTTTGTTTGTCACCAAGTTGATAATAAACATATCCCCGGTTGCGGTAGGCTTTGGCATAGTTAGGATTAATCTTGATAGCTTGGTTGTAATCATCTATTGCTCCTGGCTTATCTCCTAATTCAGAACGGACACTTCCCCGGTTGTGGTAGGCATAGGCAAAGTTAGGATTAATCTTGATAGCTAGGTTGAAATCATCTATCCCACATTCCGCACCCCAAAATGTTACAGAGGGAAATTACGGAGATGAAAATCAAAGGGAGCATCAAAACAAACAGATAAAGTGAAAAAAGGCATTTGAGAAACAGTAAATCACCAAAAATGTCATCAAAATCTAT
>NZ_JAQMTJ010000120.1:0-4303 GCF_028330815.1 Dolichospermum lemmermannii CS-548 | reverse complement strand
GTAATTTCGGATTTTTGAATACCTGTGAGGATAATTTTGATACAAAATCGTCGAAATCTTAGGTGGCGATCGCTAATATCAAATCCCCAAACGACCATTTTTCGTTGTGTGACAGTTTAGGGTGCGGAAGGTGGGTTTTATGTTAGGGAACACCAAAAAATAAATTACCCAATTTTGTGGGATGGGCAGGATGCCCGTCTTTGATGATTAGCGGGCAAGATGCCCGCACTACAAGAAATTTTTGGGGATTTTATTTCTTGGAAGTCCCTTAATCTACTGATTGTGCAGTTTAGCTTAACCGACAGAAGCCCCACGACTGACCCTAAGGGCAGCGGGGGATGAATGGCGCGTGAATTAACGACAGTTTTTCGACCAATGCGATAGCAAGGGAGAAAAACATGGAGGCAGTTCACAAATCTTGTGTTATAGTTTTTTATAGTAAATACTTTTCACTCTAATATGTTAAGAGTAGTCAAAGTCAGATTATATCCAGATGCCCAGCAACAGCAATCATTGGCACGAGCCTTTGGCAGTTGTCGTTGGCTATGGAATTATTTTTTGAATTTGATGAACGAAACGTACAAAGAGACAGGTAAAGGATTGTCTGGATACGAAGTTAAAAAGACAATCCCTCAACTAAAGAAAGAACATGAGTGGTTGTCGCTAACTTATTCTCAGTGCTTGCAACAAGTCTGCTTGAATCTGGGGGTTGCATTTAACAATTTCTTTGAAAAAAGAGCTAGATACCCCAAGTTTAAATCCAGACATGGTAAGCAGTCTATTCAGTATCCTCAAAATATCAAGATTGCCGATAATCAATTAATCCTACCGAAAATAGGGAAAGTATCAGCAATTATTCATCGAGAGATTCAAGGGAAGATTAAAACTGTAACTATCACCAAAAATTGCAGTGAGCAATATTTCGCTGCTATTTTATTTGAAGATGGTAAAGAGAAGCCAGAGTCAATTGTCGAAGGTAAAGCAATAGGCATTGATTTGGGATTAACTCATTTTGCGATTACCAGTGATGGCTCTAAGTTTGATAACCCTCGAATACTGAATAAACACGAGAAGAACTTAAAGATAAAACAACAGCAATTATCTAGAAAACAAAAAGGCTCTAATAACCGAAATAAAGCTAGAAAGAAAGTTGCTAGAGTCCATAGAAAGATAACTAATTGTAGAGAAGATTTTCTCCATAAACTATCTCGTAGGATAGTCAACGAAAGCCAAGTTATTGTGGTAGAAAATCTTCATGTTAAAGGCATGATGCAAAATCACTGCCTAGCCAAATCTATTCAACAAGTTGGCTGGGGAATGTTTTGTACCATGCTTAAATACAAAGCAGAAAACGAAGGGAAGATTTATCAAGAAGTTGATAGATTCTTTCCTTCGTCAAAAACTTGTCATGTATGCCTTAACCAAGTAAGTAGCTTACCACTTGATATCAGGTTTTGGACTTGTGAAAAGTGCCAAACCAAACATGATAGAGATGTCAATGCAGCGATAAACCTCAGAGATGAGGGACTACGAATACTTCGACTGCGCTCAGTACAAGTCTTGACCTCTGGAACGGGGGATAAAGCGATGAAGTGTGGTCTTGGGGGTTTCCCCCATGAACAACTTCATCAAGAAGCCTGTCGCCCAGAAGTAAGTCGCAGTAATAGAGGACGAAAGAAGTCTACTACTGTGCTTTCTGTTGGGCAGGAAGCCCACACTGTACCGTCAGGTCAGTGTGGGTAGTTCACTTATTCATTCTCATCCGGGTCTAAATCTTCTTCTGTCAATTCTTGATGAGGAACAGCCGCAATAATTGCATCTATGACTTTACCTACTGGTAGTATCTCAATCCCAATATCAGGAAATTTTGTCCCTTTAGGAACTATGGCTCTTTTAAATCCTAGTTTCGCGGCTTCTTTTAACCTTAGTTCCATTTGGGAAACCGAGCGTACTTGTCCCCCTAATCCGACTTCCCCAATTAAGACTGTACCAGGATCAACTATTCGATCTCGGAAACTGGCAACTATCGCTACTGCTATTCCTAAATCTACCGCTGGTTCTTCTACATTTAATCCCCCCGCAGAAGCAACGTAGGAATCTAATTTGGACATAGGTATCCCTACACGCTTTTCTAAGACGGCGAGAATCTGCACTAAGCGATTATAATCTATGCCTGTACCCGCCCGACGAGGAGATGGGTAACTGGTAGGACTGACTAAAGCCTGTAATTCCACAACTATTGGTCTTGTTCCTTCACAAGCCACCACAATAGCCGTACCCGGAGCCGGATCATCACGATTGCCTAAAAACAGTTCGGAAGGATTATCAACTTCCTTTAATCCTTGGGATACCATTTCAAATATACCAATTTCGTGGGTTGCTCCGAAACGGTTTTTTACAGTTCTTAATAATCTGTGGGAGGCAAAGCGATCGCCTTCAAAATATAATACGGTATCTACTAAATGTTCTAATACTTTGGGACCGGCGATCGCTCCTTCTTTGGTAACATGACCCACAATTAACATCGTAATATCTTCATGTTTTGCCACCTTCATCAAAGCTGCGGTACATTCCCTGACTTGAGCAACTGAACCCGGTGCTGATGTCAAAGCAGGAAAAAACACTGTTTGGATACTATCTATTACCGCTACATTTGGTTTTAGAGAATCTATCTCCCTCAGAATTTCTTCTAAATCCGTTTCTGGCAAAACATACAAATTTGCACCTATACTGTCAGGATCTATCGGTTTTTCCGGATCTTTGTTTTCAGGATCTTCCGTGACTAGCGTAGGTGGTTTTGACATTCCCAAACGAGAAGCACGCAATTTTACCTGTTGTCCAGATTCTTCTCCAGTCACATAGAGAATTCGGTATTTTTGCGCCAATTGGTTAGAAACTTGCAGTAGTAAAGTTGATTTACCGATACCAGGGTCGCCACCAATTAGCACCATCGAACCGGGAACAATTCCACCACCTAAAACTCGATCTAATTCCCCATAACCGGACTCCCAACGAGCAATTTGGCGATCGCTAATTTGGTCAAAAGTCAGAGAAGATCTGGCCTTAGCTGGTTTATTATGAGACTTACTATGACCTCCAGCTTGCCAATTTCCCACTCCAGACCGGCTAGGTATATCCCCGATAAAAGAACTAATATTTTGCTCAACTAAAGAATCGTAAGTGTCACAATTTGAACATTTTCCGAACCATTGAGAGAATTCCGCTGCACAACTACTACAGATATAAATGGTTTTTGGCTTTGCCATGCTTAAATTTTAGTTAATAATCTTAATTTTTCCTTAAATTTTGGAAAAAACGAACATCTAATAATAGTAATAGTTGGAAGCTCTTTCCAAATCAATTGAGAGCAATGATATCTTAATATTATGATATTTAAAATTAATCATCAAAAATTTTAGTTAAGGAGCATGACAAAACTTGGAAAGTCATAAAGAAAAAATCCTGGTAGTAGACGACGAAGCCAGCATTCGGCGGATTTTGGAAACACGCCTTTCCATGATTGGCTACGATGTAGTGACAGCAGGAGATGGTGAGGAAGCTTTAGAAATATTTCGCAAAGCTGAACCAGACCTAGTAGTTTTAGACGTAATGATGCCAAAACTAGATGGTTATGGCGTTTGTCAAGAATTACGCAAAGAATCCGATGTCCCCATTATTATGCTCACCGCTTTGGGAGATGTGGCAGATCGCATCACCGGCTTAGAATTGGGTGCGGATGATTATGTCGTTAAACCCTTTTCACCCAAAGAACTAGAAGCACGGATTCGTTCAGTCTTGCGACGGGTGGACAAAACAGGTGCAAATGGTATTCCTAGTTCTGGGGTGATTCATGTCAGCACCATCAAAATTGATACAAATAAGCGTCAAGTTTATAAGGGTGATGAGCGCATTCGCTTAACCGGTATGGAATTTAGCTTATTAGAATTGTTAGTCAGTCGTTCTGGTGAAGCTTTTTCCCGCTCAGAAATTTTGCAGGAAGTATGGGGATATACTCCTGAACGCCATGTAGATACTCGCGTTGTGGATGTACATATCTCTCGTTTACGGGCAAAATTAGAAGATGATCCCAGCAACCCTGAACTAATTATCACCGCTAGAGGTACTGGTTATCTGTTCCAACGCATATTAGAACCAGGGGAAGAGTAAAGTATTGGTGATTGGTAATTGGTGATTGGTAATTGGTGATTGGTAATTGGGGAATATTATAGTTCTTCTTCTTCTTCTTCCTCCTCCTGACTCCTGACTCGGTGACTCCTGACTCCTGACTCGGTGACTCCTGACT
>NZ_JAQMTJ010000119.1:0-10759 GCF_028330815.1 Dolichospermum lemmermannii CS-548 | reverse complement strand
TGCTTTCTCCAACAAACGTTGGTTACACTTCTTCATGTTGTTTGTCCCTGTGACAGGCTTGTGGATGAGTTCCATTGGTATCGTTGGTTTAGCATTAAACCTCCGGGCTTATGACTTCGTTTCCCAAGAATTACGGGCAGCCGAAGACCCAGAGTTTGAAACTTTCTATACCAAAAACATTTTACTAAACGAGGGTATCCGCGCTTGGATGGCTCCTCAAGATCAACCCCACGAACAGTTCGTATTCCCAGAGGAGGTACTCCCACGTGGTAACGCTCTCTAATAGAGTTATTAGTGGTGGACGCGACCAAGAATCCAGCGGCTTCGCTTGGTGGTCTGGCAACGCCCGTTTAATCAATTTATCTGGTAAACTACTTGGCGCTCACGTAGCCCATGCTGGTTTAATCGTCTTCTGGGCTGGAGCAATGACTTTGTTTGAAGTCTCTCACTTCGTCCCAGAGAAGCCTATGTATGAACAAGGCTTGATTCTGCTTCCTCACCTCGCCACACTGGGTTGGGGCGTTGGTCCAGGTGGTGAAGTTTTTGATACATTTCCCTACTTTGTTGTCGGTGTACTTCACCTGATTTCCTCCGCAGTTCTAGGCTTTGGCGGTATTTATCATGCTGTTCGTGGTCCGGAAACCTTAGAAGAATATTCTGCTTTCTTTGGTTATGACTGGAAAGACAAGAACAAAATGACCAACATCATCGGCTTCCACCTGATCATCTTAGGATGTGGTGCGTTGTTATTGGTGCTGAAGGCTATGTTCTTCGGTGGAGTTTATGATACATGGGCTCCAGGTGGTGGTGATGTGCGTGTGATTACTAATCCCACACTCAACCCCGCAATCATCTTCGGATATCTAATTAAAGCTCCCTTCGGTGGCGAAGGCTGGATTATTAGTGTTGATAACATGGAAGATGTTATCGGTGGTCACATTTGGATTGGTTTAACTTGTATTGCCGGTGGTATTTGGCACATCTTCACCAAGCCTTTTGCTTGGTCACGTCGTGCCTCCATTTGGTCTGGTGAAGCTTATCTATCCTATAGCTTAGGTGCGCTCTCCTTAATGGGGTTCATCGCTTGCGTTATGGTGTGGTTTAACAACACCGTTTACCCCAGCGAATTTTACGGTCCTACTGGTCCTGAAGCTTCTCAAGCTCAAGCTTTAACCTTCTTGATTCGTGACCAACGTTTGGGTGCTAACGTCGGTTCTGCCCAAGGTCCTACCGGTCTAGGTAAATACTTGATGCGCTCTCCATCTGGTGAAATCATCTTCGGTGGTGAAACCATGCGCTTCTGGGATTTTCGTGGTCCTTGGTTAGAGCCTCTTCGTGGACCTAACGGTCTTGATTTGGAAAAAATCAAGAATGATATTCAGCCTTGGCAAGCTCGTCGCGCTGCTGAATACATGACTCACGCGCCTTTGGGTTCTTTGAATTCTGTGGGTGGTGTAGCTACGGAAATTAACTCCTTTAACTATGTGTCTCCTCGCGCTTGGTTGGCGACTTCACACTTCGTTTTAGGATTCTTCTTCCTGATTGGTCACTTGTGGCACGCAGGCCGCGCCCGGGCTGCTGCTGGTGGTTTTGAGAAGGGTATTAACCGTGAAACAGAACCAGTAATGTTTATGCCTGACCTCGACTAGGTTTTTCTGGGCTTAATTTCATTACCGACAATATAATGCTTTTGATAGCTCTTGCCTTACCGCAAGGGCTTTTTTTGTGGTTTTCTGTGTAAGTTCACACATTAAGCTTTATTAAGTAAGAGTAAAAATTTAAAATAAATTTTGCACAGGTACTTACAATAATTAAACATTGCTGCTAATATATAATGTAACAAATCAATCTTACTCAGGGTTAAGCAATGAATAAGCTAAAGTTCGGCACATCTGTATTAACAGTTGCTGCTGGTTTGGTAATGGGGACATCAATAAATCAAGTTGTTATAGCTGAGGAAGTTGTTGTAGAACCAATTACTCAGCCAGTAGTTACAAATGAAGTTATTGCCACATCAATCACTCCTGAAAAAACTGAAACTCATCCTCAACCAGGAACTTTCAGTTATAGTGCTGGTGATTTACTGGCAAAAAGACCACTGGATTTAGATATATTTTGCAAAAGTTATCCTTTAAATTCTCGCTGTACTGAGCGTTCTACTCCATCAAAACCACAGGGGGGAGAGTCAAAACCTACTCAAGAATCTAAACCTAGCGAAGAAATGAGCCAAACTTCTGTAAAAACTAGAGGTTGGGCAATTACACCTGAAATTAGTACATTAGGTGTTGGTGCAACAGTCACTAAGTCCATAACACCTAATGTCAATGCTAAATTAGGCATTAATGGCTTAGGTATAAGTAGAGATATTAGCTTGTCTGATGTTGATTATAAAGCTAACCTCAACCTATTTAATGTGTCTACCCTCGCTGACTACCATCCCTGGAAAAATGGCGGTTTCCGTTTGACTGGAGGCTTAGTATTTCAGGACAATAATATAGAAGGAACTGGGAAACCCAAGAATGGTGTGACCATTAGGATCAATAACAAAGACTATAACAGCAAAACTGTGCTTACATCATTGAACGCTAAAGTTTCCTTTGAAAATAGTGTAGCACCATATATTGGACTGGGTTGGGGTAATGCTGTGAAGCCTGGTAAACATTTGGGATTTTCGGCAAATTTAGGGGCAATGTTTTCTGGCTCCCCAAAGATATCATTAACACCTGGGTTTGGTCCAGATGCAACGCCTGCTTTACGAGCGGAAATTAATAGTAACATCGAAGCAGAAAGGAAAAAACAAGAAAGTGATCTGAATTGGTTGAATATTTATCCTGTTTTTTCTCTTGGTATTTCTTACCAATTCTAGTTGACAATTTGGGGTGTGTCAGATGTTGAAAATATGTTTATTGTTACTGAATTATCAACTTTGACGCACCCTAAAAAAATCCGAATTTTCATTTGCTATAATTAAATTAACTTGTATTTTATGCTGAGATATCCAAATGATTATTACTAAACATCGCGCTGATAGAGTTATGCTTTATAACATCAGTTGGCAACAGTTTGAAAATCTGCTGCAAGATTTGGGAGAAAATCGGGCGGCTAGAGTGGCTTATGATGATGGAAATTTGGAAATTATGACACCTTTACCAGAACACGAGTATTATAAAAAAGTTATCAGCACTGCGGTTGAAGATATTGCCGAAGAGTTGAATTTAGACTATGAAAGTTTGGGTTCTACCACGTGGAAGCAAGAACGCAAAATGGCAGGAATTGAAGCTGATGATTGTTTTTATTTTCAAAATGAAGCATTAGTTAGGGGTCGGTTAGATTTAGATTTGCAAAAAGATCCACCTCCTGATTTGGCTTTAGAAATTGATGTTACTAGTAAATCTTTAAATCGGTTTTCTATTTATGCTCGTTTGGGAATTCCTGAGATTTGGTGTTATGATTCTGGCGAATTGAAGATTTACCTTTTGCAAGCTGGGGAATATCTGGAATCTGAGAAAAGTTTAGTATTTCCTAGTTTAGAAATTCGGGATTTACCACAAATAATTGAACAAAATCGGGCAAATGGTAGACGGGCAATTAGAAAAGCTGTTAGGGAATGGGTAAGGAGTAAAAAGTAAGAGAAGAAAAACTTATTGTCCCACATTCATCGCTGCTAGAAATGCCTTTTGACTCACATCTTGATAAATGGCTTTTAAATATTTCATCACTAAATCACTCGCAGGTAAATTAGTTGTATTTTCCTCATCTTTCGCTAAGGGAATTGTCCCTAATACATCTAATACTATTTCACTAACAGCAGGTGAAATAACTACTAAAGACGATTCTAACGGCTGATTATATTGCCAAAAATCATCTATTTTAACGGGATATTGATGTTCAGAAACTTCTGATTGAATTGCCGATATTTCTTGAATTGTTTCTACATTTTTAGTGCTGCGTAATTGACGTAAATCGCTGATAATTTGCTCTTTTGTGCGTCCACGTAATTGAAATAATACAAATGGATCTTCACTAAAGCGATCGCCTAATTGATAATATACTGCACCTATATGTTTACAAGGAACGGCTTTATCAGGACAAGAACATTTACTGTGAACATCAGTCAGAGTAAAGGGAAACAATGATAAACCATTACTGATAAAAACTTCTTCGATATTTTGTGGCATTTCCCCCGCTAATAACTTAGCCGCAAAAATCGCCTTTTGAGACATTGTTTCCACCACATAACCCCATTCTTCCTCACTAAAAGCATCAAGAGATAAAGAAACTTTATAGGGTTCTGTTTCACTCCCTTGGACTTTAGCTAATACTTTTGCAGCTTTAAATTTAATACTCTGAACATTTCCTTGTCGAGAATAATTTCTTGCCCGTTCTAAGCGCTTTTTAAATCGGTAAGAATCCAGTAAATCGAGCCATCTTTGTGACCACCATTCCCGACTCGCTTGTAAAGTTTCATTACTCATATATCAAAGATTATCTAACCAATTTTGTAAGTCTTTTTCAGTCTCTAAATCAAATATTGCCTCTCCCAAAGCTTCAATGATTTCTATATTTAAAATTCTAATTTTCGTTGCTAATTCCAGATCAATTTGTCCAAATTTCCTATTAATTAAACGGAGAATTAAATTTTTTTCTCTTTCAATTCCTTTTTCAATCCCTTCTTCCATCCAACTGGTGACAATTTGCATAACTTCCTCCTTTTCTTCTTTAATTAATGTGCCTATTTCTATTTGAAATTTCTCTTCTTCTATTTTATTCAATCTCAAATATGTGTCAATGAAACCTGATATTAATTGCATTTTGGCTGGATTTAATTTTAAGGTGACTAATAACCTTAAACATTCTGCTTTGACTTTTGGCCTATCTTCTGGCACTATGCTCATTTTTGACATCAAAGCCGATGCAACTGGATTTGGACGGGCTAAAAAGTCTCGCCAGTTGAGTTGATTCAGTTGCACTACTTGATAATTAAATTTTAGCACTTGAAAATCAGGAAAGTTGATTTGATAGTTATTTACGGCTACGGTTTTGGGTGAGTTGTAGGAAAATATAACTATCGGATAGATTGGTAAGTCCAATTTTTCATCTAATCTGGCAAAATAACGAAACATTCTTTGATTAAATTTCGGTCTTGCACCTGATTCGGCTTCAATATGAATCACAAAATAAGAAGGTTGACCTAAAAATTTAACTTTGGCTATCAGGTCGGTTTCATATTTGTCTCCTGCGGTAACATCAGTAAATATTTCCTTGTCTAAGAATATAATTGATTCTGTGTCTATATATTCAAGAACTTGAGGAAAGAATAATTCTATAAATTCTATGAAAAAAGTTGATATTAGTTCTTTGAATAATCGGTCATGGTCTATGTTTTCTGTCATATCTTCCTTAAACTTCATCTTCTTCGATGACTGCATTCCGATCTAATATTAATAAGTTGCGAAGTTGGTCTGTATCCATTTCCGTTAACCAATCTTCTCCTGCACCTACTACTTGTTCTGCGAGTTGTTTTTTACTTTCTATCATATCATTAATTTTTTCTTCTAAAGTCCCAGTACAGACGAATTTATGAACTTGAACATTGCGACTTTGACCAATTCTAAATACTCTGTCTGTGGCTTGATTTTCCACTGCGGGATTCCACCATCTATCAAAATGAAATACATGATTTGCCCTAGTTAAATTTAAGCCCACACCACCAGCTTTTAACGATAAAATCATAATTGGTGGTCCTTGGGGGTCATGTTGGAATCTATCAATCATTTCTTCTCTTTGTTTTTTGCTGGTACTACCATATAAAAAGAATATTTCCCGTCCTAATTTCTTTTCTAAATAAGGTTTTAGCAATTTACCCCATTCAGCAAATTGTGTGAAAATTAAAGCGCGGTCTTCTTCTACTAAAACTTCATCTAACATTTCCTCTAGTCGTTGTAATTTAGCTGAATGATGTTTTTCTAAAGTTGTTAATTTTAAATATTGAGAAGGATGATTACATATCTGTTTTAGCTTCACTAATAATCCTAAAATCATCCCCCGACGTTGTAACCCTTCCGCAGATTCAATTGCTACTAAAGATTCATCTACTAATTGTTGATATAGTGTAGCTTGTTCGGAAGTTAAGCCACAAAAAACCGTCATTTCTTGCTTATCTGGCAAGTCTTGAATAATGTCTTTATCACTTTTTAATCGTCGCAGAATAAAAGGTTGAACTAAAGAACGTAATTGATTTAAAGAAGCAGTATCACCATATTTTTCAATCGGCATAGCAAACCGTCTTTGGAAAAATTGTTTATTACCTAAATAACCTGGATTGAGGAAATCTAAAATAGACCATAATTCTTGTAATCTATTTTCTACCGGTGTACCAGTTAAAGCAATCCGAAATGTGGTTTCTAATTGCCGGACGGCTTGTGATTGTTTTGCTTCTGAATTCTTGATATTTTGGGCTTCGTCTAAAACAATTATTTGCCATTCAATTGCTTTCAATAACTTAATATCGCGGTGAATCAGTGCATAGCTAGTAATTACTATATCGTGTTTATTAACTGCTGCTGTAAATGCTTTACCTTTAGGGCGTTTATCACCGTGATATTCTAAAACTTTAAGAGTAGGAGCAAATTTTTTGACTTCTTTTTGCCAATTGCCCATAACAGAAGTAGGACAAACTAATAAAGTTGGTTTTTCTAGAACATTTTCTTCTTTAAGATGAAGTAGAAAAGCGATAAATTGGACGGTTTTTCCTAATCCCATATCGTCTGCAAGACAAGCACCTAAACCCCAACGTTCTAAGAATGCTAACCAACCCGCACCTCTTTCTTGATAAGGACGTAATTCTCCTCGAAAACTTTTAGGTGTAGTTAAAGGTTGAATTTCTTGATTATTAGTTAATGCCCCTATTAATTCTTCCAATGCACCAGAAGCTTCAAAACTGACAACAGGTAATTTTTCAATTACTTGAGTATCTCCTTTACTAATGCGTAAAGCATCTTCTAAGGAAAGAGACATTTGTTCTTTACGGGAACTAAAAAAGGTTTGGGCAGTTTTAATATCTTGGGGACGCAATTCTACCCATTCACCATTAATTTCGACTAAAGGACTATTTAATTTTACCAGTTTATCAAACTGAACTTTAGAAATTGTTTGTCCACCAATTGCCAAATGCCATTGAAAATTTAATAAACTTTGTAAACCCAAACGTCCTGATTTTTGTTGAGGAGTTTCGGCACTAATTTTCAACCCTAAACGATTTGCCCACCCTTCCCGATTTGCTAAACTAGGAGGTAAAATTACGCCTAAACCACTATCTTCAAATCTCCAAGTTACAGCTTTGATAAATTCATAAGCTTCCATGGGGGTGAGGTGACAAAATTCGGGAGATGCGGTTTCTAAACTGGGGGTAATTATCGGATACAATCGAGAAGCTAAACCCAAACCTCGCAAAAATGTTTCTTGAGGTTGTTCAATTGTGCGATTTTGATAAACTAATTTTTCTACAGATTGATGCCAAATTGTCGCTGCGTCTATTAAAAATTCTGGGTTATCTGCTGCTTGGAGAAAATATTTTAAAGTCCAATTTGGTTCTTCATTTTCTGGAGGCAGCAATTGAAAACAAGTTCTAAATAAAGCTTTACCTGTAAGTTGATATTGTAATGGTAAAGTCCAAGCTTTTAATGTAGTTTCTAAACGTTCTCCTCCTGCTGCATCAATTATATTATTTTCATTAATTAATCCTTGTAACCATTGCTGTAATGCCGCAGGTAAAGACATCATTATTCTAGGTTCAAGAGGAGATTGAGAACCAACCATTAACCGCAATTGATTATCTGTAATATTATTGAGAAATGATAATATAATTTCTTGAGGTAATAATGGTAAATCAATTGCTATATTTTCGGTAGTTTGTTGATATGTTCGACAAGCTAAGGGCATTTGTGAGGCGAATTTCTCTAACCTAGTGACATCTACAGCACTATCTAAAAGTACCTGCCATTTGGCAATTAAATTACTATCTTGTTTTTCAACAGTTGGTAAAAATTTACAACGAGAAATTAAGTCTAAATGCCATCTATAAATATGTACCCAAAAATGAATATCTGCACCTAATAAAGCTGCTTTACTATCATTTGCACTCAAAGGTAAAGATGAGAGAAATTGAATTGCTAATGCCGGAGTGAGACAAAAACCATCAATTTGCCAAGGATGTAAATATTGTGAAGATGGAGAATCTATATCTACGCTGACAGAATGAACTGGAGAAATTGTGGTTAACCCTGATTTCTTATTTTCTAAAAAATAAGTTGGTAAAGAAATTATTTGTGAATGAATATGTAATTTTGTTTCTGTTGCTGATTTACTTTTAATTCTTTGTTTAGTATTATTAGATGGTTGAATTAAATGAGCAATTGATAAATTAGATGCTTCTAACCATTCATTTAATTCCCCTGATGTCATAGCCAATGGATGTAAAGGAATTTCAGCAAATACTTCAGTATGTACCTGTGAAGAACGCCAAGTTTCTCCCCAAATAAAGAAATAACTATTTTGATGATTTATTATCCAAGTTCCGTGTAAAATTGCCATGTTTAAATAGACTAATTATTTTTTTAATTGTTATGTTGCATCTTGAGCAAGAGCGGAAGATACTGAATCTGTCCCTCCAACTTAAATAGTAACAAACGTTGGACTGAAACAAAACTTTTACAGTCTGATTTTCAACAATCCCTACTTATAGTAAAATCAAAATATACTGTTATACTTATTCCCTCTTAGAAATATGAGCAGCTACCCAGATTTCCAAGCACAAGGCTATGAGGTTACTAGAGAACTAGGACGCAACCGCGAAGGTGGTAGAATTACTTGGTTAGCAACAAATCTTAACACAGGGCAACCAGAAGTAATTAAACAGTTTTGTTTTGCTCAAGCGGGTTCAAGTTGGTCTGGTTCAGAAGCCCACGCACGAGAAATACAGGTACTCAAAGGATTAGATCATCCTGGTATTCCCAGTTACTTGCATTCCTTTGAAACTTCCGATGGTTTTTGTTTAGTTCAAGAGTATATTCATGCTTCCACTTTAGCAGAGCCTCGCAGTTTTTCACCAGCAGAAATTAAACAAATTGCAGTTAAGATTTTAGAAATTCTCGTATATTTACAAAATCGGATTCCGTCGGTAATTCATCGAGATATTAAACCAGAAAACATTTTAGTAGATGAACAAATCAATGTCTATTTAATTGACTTTGGTTTTGCTCGTATTGGTAGTCATGATGTAGCTGGAAGTAGTGTATTTAAAGGAACTCCTGGTTTTATTCCCCCAGAGCAAATGTTTAAGCCAACAAACGCTACAGATTTGTATGCTTTGGGTGCAACTTTGATATGTTTATTAACAGGAATCAAGTCAACAAAAATAGATCAATTACAAGATGCAGATGATCCTTATGTTATTAATTTTCGTCATCTTTTACCCCGGTTGAGTTTGCGGTTTATCGGTTGGTTGGAAAAGATGGTACAACCGAAACAAAAAGACCGATTTACTAATGCAGAATTAGCTTTAGAATCACTCAAACCCCTTGATGTTATTCGTGTACCAGCAGTTGATTTTAGTGAGACGGTTTTAGAGTTGAAAGCGAACAGGTTGGGGGAAAAATTAACTAGGGTTATTATTATTGAAAATTCTATACCAGATACTTTATTAGAAGGTAAATGGGAAGTTGGATCTCATCCTCAAGACCCTCCCCATACACCAGATAATCATGCTTGGATTTCAGTTAAACCTGGTAAGTTTAGCAGGAATCATATTCTTTGTCAGGTTCAGGTGGATACGAGTAAATTAATGGCGGATAAGCAGTATAAACGTCAATTGATTCTTCATAGTAATGCTTATCCAGCGAGTCATACTTTGACGGTGAAAGTGCTGACGGCAGCTTTACCGATTGAGAAGAGAAAATTGCCCTATTGGCGTTTAATTGCGATGTTTTTACTGGTTGTGGTGGCAGCCATGTACATAACTTGGAGTATACCTTATTCGAGGATATCTGATTATTTATTGCCCGTGGTGCCGGGCTGTGTGTGGTTTCTTATCTTGCTATCTGGGGGTATAACTGAGCGTATAGCTGTGGGTTGGGCTGTGGGTTTTGCTGTGGCTAGGGCTGTGGCTGGGGCTATAGGCAGTGGGGCTGTGGGTGTGGCTGTGGGTGGGGCTGTGTATCGGGCTGTGTATCGGGCTGTGGGTGGGGCTGTGGCTATGGCTGTAGGTTGGGCTGTGGGTTGGGCTGTGGGTCGGGCTGAGGACATGGCTAAAGAGGCTAAAAACTTGTTTACTAATATACTAATACTACTCATATTAGGATTGGGAATTAGTGTAGGAACGGGAATAATAATAGGCTTTAACACATTTATTTTGTTAGCACTAAATGGAACAAGTTTACCGGCACTTTTCATGCTGCTTTATCCACCTCTAAAAAGACGTAAATTAATTGCTAAATATCGTCAGTCTGAGGAATCTTTAATTAAGCCGTGAAAATATCAGTCATGTAGGTTGGATTAAGCGACAGCGCAACCCAACAAAAGATATAATAAAAATATCTGAATCAGGATATCCAGGATTTAAGGATTTACAGGATGAAGAGATTAAATATTTATTGTCTGAATCAGGATATCCAGGATTTAAGGATTTACAGGATGAAGAGATTAAATATTTATTGTCTGAATCAGGATATCCAGGATTTAAGGATTTACAGGATGAAGAGAT
>NZ_JAQMTJ010000118.1:0-8307 GCF_028330815.1 Dolichospermum lemmermannii CS-548 | reverse complement strand
ATTTAAGACTATGAAAGACTATAGAAATGTCAAACATCCTGTTAATCCTCTAATCCTGGATATCCTGATTCAGACAAAAATTAAACTCAATATCCATTAATTTAAGACCGTGAAATACTATCAACAACATCCTAACGCCTTTCCTGTTCAATATCTCCAAGACTTGTGGGGAGAAATCCAAGCTTGTCCCTATTTTGCTATCAATAACCTCAACCGAGATTTTATCAATACAAAAGGCTTTTCTGTTGTATTTCAACGTCAAGGTTTAGCAGAAGTTATTCAAAAATTCCCCTATTTTAAGCCTTATTTAGATTTGGCACTTTTACCTAATTGTAATGCTTTTTATCTGAATCCTTTACTACTCAAAGCAGGTTCTCGCGTTGACCCCCATATTGACCGGTCTTTGCGTTCCTATTGTAAAACCGTTGAACCTCCTGCATTTGTGAGCGTTCTTTATGTACGTGTACCAGAAGATATGGAGGGAGGAGAATTGGTGCTGAAGTTGCAAAAACGCCAAGTGGGACAAATTAAACCGCAAACCAATTCTTTAATTTACTTTCAGGGTGATTTAACTCATTCTGTCAATGCAGTGACAACTCCTGGAAATCGGTTAAGTCTTGTGTGTGAACAGTATAGTTTAAGTGAAGATGAACTTGAAGAAATACCAGAGTTTACATTAGAATCAAGAGCTAATCAAGGGAATGGAAAAAAACAAAAAAAGTAGGCTGATGTCAAAGGATGATATGATCAACTTGTAAAATACGCAAATACTCTAAATATAGATTTCCCCATTTCTTTACCGATAAGAGAACTTCACAAAAAAGATTATCCAGTCTTATGGGGTATTTTTGATTTGTAAGTCTCTGAAACAATTTTTTAGGAGTATGTTAGAGGTGTTTAGCTAAAAATTAACATTACTACCATTACCTCTAAGTGCAATGAAGCATAATCGCCTGATAGCTTTAATATCGGTATTCACACTAGCAATTAGTTTATCTGCCTGTGGAGAAACTAACTCAACGAATCCCACTCCTAACAAATCTTCCAGTCAAACTACAACTGCTTCCAGCAAACTAGATTTAGGAGGTAATATTGAATTAACAGGTGCTGGTGCTACTTTTCCGTCACCCCTTTACCAAACCTGGTTTGCGGAGTTAAACAAAAAATACCCCAATTTAAAAGTTAACTATCAGCCAGTTGGTAGTGGCGCCGGTGTTGAGCAGTTTACCAAAGGGACAGTAGACTTTGGTGCTAGTGATGTAGCCATGAAAGATGAAGAAATTCAGAATATCCCCGCAGATAAAGGAGTGATCTTACTACCTGTAACTGCTGGTAGTATTGTTCTGGCTTATAACTTACCAGATATTGCTGATAGCTCCGGTGGCGTAGCCATACTCAAACTACCACGAGCAGTTTATATTGATATTTTACTAGGTAAAATCAAATCTTGGGATGATCCGGCGATCGCTCAAGCTAATCCTGGTGTAAAATTACCAAAAGAGGAGATAAAAGTTATTTATCGGGCTGATGGTAGCGGGACTACAGGCGTTTTTACCAAACACCTTAGCGCCATTAGTCCAGAATGGAAAACTAAAGTAGGTGACGGTAAAAGTGTAAAATGGCCTGTAGGAATTGGTGCTAAAGGCAATGAAGGTGTTACCGCCCAAATTCAACAAACTCCAGGCGCTATTGGTTATGTAGAATATGGCTATGCCAAACAAAGTAATCTCAAATTTGCGAGTTTAGAAAATAAAGCTAAAAAGTTTGTTTTGGCTTCTGAAGAATCAGCATCTAAAACTTTAGCATCAGTAACTTTACCAGAAAATCTTCGCGCTTTTATTTCTGATCCTGAAGGGGAAGGTTCTTACCCAATCGTCACTTATACTTGGATTCTCGCTTATAAAAAATATGCTGATGCTGGTAAAGCCAAGGCAATAGAAGCAACTATTGAGTACGCTTTAACCGATGGACAAAAGTTAGCTACTCAATTAGGGTATGTTCCTTTACCAGCAAATGTGATTGCTAAAGTGGCTGCTGCTGCTGATCAAATTAGTCCTGATTATAAAATCTCTCTTGGTGCTGATCCTAAAACTACAAAGTAATGACAAGCTAGTGGTCTGTAAAATTTATTTTGACGGGTTTTTGGTAGTGCGGGCATCTTGCCCGCGTGAGCGAGACGCTCACACTCTTGCTCGCATAAGCAAGACGCTTACACTCCTGCTCGCATAAGCAAGACGCTCACACTCTTGCTCGCATAAGCAAGACGCTTACACTCCTGCTCGCATAAGCAAGACGCTTACACTCCTGCCCGCGTGAGCGAGACGCTTACACTCCTGCCCGCGTGAGCGAGACGCTCACACTACAGTCCATCATTTTTATCTTGACAAACTACTAGTTTTGAGAAAGTTAGCTTTTTCCCACATCTTAGAGTCAGCATTCATGGCCATAAATTTTCCAGAAACCCCATTAGTAACGAAAAATCGCTCGGAAATAGACAGAAATCTAGATCGGAGCTTTATTTGGTTAACTCGAATTTTTGCCCTAGCAATTGCTGGAATTTTATTATGGATTACCTTGCAAGTTGCTATTGCGGCCAGTCCAGCGATCCAAAAATTCGGGATTAATTTCTTAATCACCAGCAATTGGAACCCTGTTAATGATGAATATGGGGTATTACCTGCGATTTATGGGACTCTCATGAGTTCTTTAATCGGACTAGTTTTAGCAGTTCCAATTGGTGTGGGGACGGCGATTTTATTGAGTGAGGATTTTTTGCCATCCCAGGTAAAATTGGTACTGGTATTTTTAGTAGAATTATTAGCTGCCATTCCCAGTGTTGTCTACGGAGTCTGGGGAATTTTTGTTTTAATCCCGATTTTAACTGATTTGGGCAAATGGCTGCATCATTATTGGGGCTGGCTACCTATTTTTAGTACCTCACCTACAGGGCCAGGAATGTTACCTGCGGGAGTGATCTTAGCAATTATGACTTTGCCAATTATCACCGCTATTTCTCGTGATGCTTTGATTTCTGTACCTTCGGGTTTACGTCAAGCTGCCTTGGCAATCGGTGCAACCCGTTGGGAAACAATTTTTCAAGTTATTATCCCCGCTGCTTTTTCTGGCATTGTCAGTGCGGTGATGTTGGCACTTGGTAGAGCCATGGGTGAAACAATGGCTGTGACAATGTTAATTGGTAATGCCAATAATATTAACATCTCTTTCTTAGCACCATCTAATACAATTTCTTCCCTACTAGCAAATCAATTTGCTGAAGCTAATGGGTTACAAGTTGCTGCTTTAATGTATGCAGCTTTAATCCTATTTCTATTGACGATGATAGTCAATATTCTGGCAGAGTTTATTGTGGCGCGAGTCCAGAGACTATAGTGATAGGTTAAATTATGACTTCTTCTTTTGAGCAAAGAAGCCTGACTCGTTCTCCTTCCTCTCCTCGGACATTGTTGAATACAGCAATGACTGGATTAGCTTTTATCTGTGGAGCATTGGCACTAGTCCCCTTGTTGGCAGTGCTTTATTATGTAGTAATTAGAGGGTTTAGTAGTTTAAATCTCAATATTTTTACGCAGTTACCACCACCGCCTTTTGGCAAAAATGGCGGTTTTGGTAATGCCATTGTTGGCACAATTCTCATGGTCGGGATTGCCGCTGTCATTAGTGTTCCCTTTGGTGTATTGGCCGCAATTTATTTAAATGAGTTTAGTTCCCAAAAGATTGCTAGATGGATACGTTTTGCTACTAACGTCCTCAGTGGTGTTCCTTCTATTATTGCTGGGGTATTTGCCTATGGAATTGTGGTTTTGACCTTAGTAAACCTGAATTTAGGCTCTTACTCAGCCCTGGGGGGTGGATTTGCCTTAGCAATTTTGATGTTACCTATTATTGTAAAAACTACAGACGAAGCTTTGCAATTAGTATCTCAAGATTTGCGGCAAGCGTCTGTTGGATTAGGTGCAAGTAATTTGCAAACTGTGATCCTGGTGGTATTGCCGGCTGCATTACCAACAATTGTCACTGGTTCTACTTTGGCGATCGCTCGGGCTGCTGGAGAAACAGCACCATTAATATTTACGGCTCTTTTCTCTGCTTTTTGGCCGGATAGCATTCTCAAACCTACTGCTTCTCTCGCGGTTTTAGTCTACAACTTTGCTACTTCTCCCTTCCCAACTTGGCAATCTCTAGCTTGGGCTGCGTCTTTAATCCTCGTAATGATGGTTTTAATTACTAGTATTATTACTCGCTGGGTGACTAAACAAAAGGTTTAGTTAACAAAACTGAAACTCATCCCGAAAAACTTATTCTTTAAGTATTTATGGCTACTACAATTAGCACGATTAATGGGGCTGAATCGGTTTTACGCACAGAAGATCTCAATATCTACTACGGCAATTTTTTGGCTGTACAGAATGTTTGGCTAGATATTCCTAAAAATCGGGTGACGGCTTTTATTGGACCATCTGGCTGCGGTAAAAGTACATTATTGCGATGTTATAACCGTCTAAATGATTTAATCGCATCATTTAGAGCCGAAGGTAAAGTTTATTTCTATGATAAAAATCTCTATGCACCCAATATTGATCCCGTAGAGGTGCGGAGACGTATTGGTATGGTGTTTCAAAGACCCAACCCATTTCCCAAGTCAATTTATGAAAATATTGCTTTTGGGGCCAGAATTAATGGCTACAGGGGTGATATGAATGAATTAGTAGAACGGAGTTTGCGACAAGCGGCTTTGTGGGATGAAGTCAAGGATAAATTGCGCCAAAATGGTTTATCTTTATCCGGTGGACAACAACAACGTTTATGTATTGCCCGAGCGATCGCTGTCCAACCAGAAGTTATCCTCATGGATGAACCATGTTCTGCTCTTGATCCTATTTCTACCTCGCGGGTTGAAGAACTAATTCATGAACTTAAAGAGCAATATACCATCGTCATAGTCACTCACAATATGCAGCAAGCATCACGAGTATCTGATAAAACGGCGTTTTTTAATGTCAGAGCCTCAGAAACAGGTGGACGGGCTGGGTATTTAGTAGAGTACGATTCGACAGAGCTAATTTTCAGCAACCCTCAACAGGAAGATACCAAAGCTTACATTAGCGGTAAATTTGGGTAATGCTGAGATGATAGAACCGATGGTAAACAATAAAATTGAATTAGTATTTAAACATAAATATGCAACTCCCATGGAGCAATTACACTTTCGGTGTAAAAATGTTTTGGTGGTTGTTGATAATTAACAGTTAACCAAGAATTGATCCGTTTTTGGAGGAGTGCCAGCAGAATGTCTAAGACTATTTTATCCAATTCTCGTTTTCCTACCAGGAATTTTGGGAAGATCTTATCCTTGAGTATATTGATATGCGCGACTTTTATATTACCTGCATCGGCGCAAGAAAAGGCAAAATTATGGCGAACTTTAACCGTGAGTGGACGGGGAGTAGAAACAATTTCTACAACTTTATCTCAAGTGAGTTTAGGTGTGGAAATTCAAGGGAAAACCGCTGAAGATGTCCAAAAAGAAGCGGCTCGTAAATCATCCGCTGTGGTGACATTGCTGAAAAAACGTAATGTGGAAAAATTGACAACTACAGGAATTCGCCTGAATCCAGTGTATAGCTACAGCAATAATGTCCAACGAATCACTGGTTATGCTGCCAGTAATACAGTCAGTTTCCGCATTCCTACAGATCAAGCCGGAACATTGTTAGATGAAGCTGTGAAGGCTGGAGCGACACAAATTAACGGTGTGAGTTTTATTGCTAGTGATGAAGCAATTGCGATCGCCCAAAAACAAGCTCTGAAAAAAGCTACCCAGGATGCCCAACAGCAAGCAGAAGCCGTTTTAAGTAGCCTGGGATTACAACAAAAAGAAATTGTCAGTATTCAAGTCAATGGTGCAACTCCACCACCACCTCCCATGCTTTACCGGGCTGAGGCTAAATTAGCTAATGCAGATGCTTCTACTCCCATAATTGCTGGTGAACAGGAAGTACAAGCATCAGTAACATTGCAAATTAGTTATTAGTCAGTGGTCAGTGGTCAATGGCAAGGAAAAAACAACTAACAACTGTACGGGCGAAGCATTTGGAGAACTATTTTTGACAATGACCGATAATTTATCTTCCAAATGCTTCGCCCCTACTAACAACTAACAACTCACTAATTAGAAATTATCTGGAGACATATCTGCTCCCCCACCTTCACCATCACGCTTAGAACCTAGTAATTCTAGTTGCTCGACATTGATAACTGGACTAGAACGGTTAACTCCGCTTTGGCGATCGCTCCAGGAATCAAACCGCAAAGAACCTTTAACACCTATTTGTTTGCCTTTCCGAACATAATTACCCGCAACTTCCGCAGTTTTTCCCCATAATTCTAAGTTAAACCAGTCTGTATGTTCTCCCTCACGGGTACGACGACTGACTGCTAGAGTTAATCTACATTTAACTTTACCCGAATCAAAAAACTTCATATCAGGATCGATGCCTACACGGCCAATAAGAGTGACAACATTAATGCTCATAGCTTTTATTTCTTAGTAACTTTGTATTGTACTATCCCGGATTCTATAATAACTAATTGTGAAAGTATTGAAAATATGTTAGAATCCCAACAGTTAACTCGCACAAAAATTCAAAAAATACTTGACATTAAAAAAAATATACGGTTATACTGAGTTACCATGAGAAAATAGAACATAAGATTCGTGAAACTAAAATCAAGATTGACAAAACCTAGATAAAAAAATAGTCTAGGTTACTGGAGTCAGGCAAGCAAACATCATGGAATCTGTCAATCATTATTAACTTTTATCTTTGTAGTTATAAGTATCGCAAATAAGGGGCAAAGAGAAGCGTGGATCTTTTCAGAAATTTTCGTCCATCATGGGATATGGGTATCGACCTTGGTACAGCCAATACCCTAGTTTATGTGTCTGGTAAAGGAATTGTCCTGCAAGAACCTTCTGTAGTTGCCATTGATCAAAATCTCAAGGTGGCACTGGCAGTGGGAGAAGAGGCCAAAAAAATGCTCGGACGGACACCAGGCAATGTAATTGCCCTCCGTCCCCTGCGTGACGGTGTGATTGCTGACTTTGACACGGCTGAATTGATGCTAAAAAGCTTTATTCAGCGGGTAAATGAGGGAAGATCCCTGATGCGTCCCCGCATTATCATTGGCATTCCTAGTGGTGTCACAGGAGTAGAAAGACGGGCTGTCATGGATGCAGCCAATCAAGCCGGAGCGAGGGAAGTATATTTAATTGATGAACCAGTTGCAGCGGCAATCGGTGCGGGACTGCCAGTTGCAGAACCTACGGGTAACATGATAATTGATATAGGTGGTGGCACAACAGAAGTAGCGGTATTAAGTCTTCAGGGTACAGTAATTAGCGAGTCAGTCCGCATTGCTGGAGATGAACTAACCGAAGCGATTACTCAGTATATGAAGAAAATTCATAATCTGGTAATTGGTGAACGGACTGCTGAGGATATTAAGATTAAGATTGGTTCTGCCTATCCGACCGCAGATGATAATGATAGTGTCATGGAAGTCCGGGGCTTGCATTTACTTTCTGGATTACCCAGAACTGTAAGCATCAAAGGCCCAGAAATTCGGGAAAGCATGGTAGAGCCTCTAGCGGTAATTATCGAAGCAGTGAGACGGACACTAGAACGGACACCTCCAGAACTGGCAGCAGACATTATTGATCGCGGGATCATGTTGGCAGGAGGTGGTGCATTACTCAAAGGTCTGGATACATTAATTAGTCATGAGACAGGTCTTGTGACTCACATTGCGGCGGACCCTTTAAGCTGTGTAGTGTTGGGAACAGGTCGTGTATTAGAAAACTTCAAACAATTGGAGAGAGTATTTAGCGGGCATTCCCGTAATATGTAGTAGGAATATATGGGTTCTGTATTTATTCATAAGACCTCGCGGTAAGTGGGAAACGAGCGTGGCTTTAGCCCTGAGAGGGAAGCGACACGAGGGATTTTAATCCCTGTGGTATGCTAGAATGAAATCGTGAGTAAGAACAATAAACATCTACGTGTTGAAGCATCCTAGTACGGAGAAATACCGGCTCCTATGAAACAACGGTTAGGTTCAAGTCCTAGCGGCAGTATGACAAGAAAGAGCAAGTAATGGCAGGTTGTGGAGCGTACCGCATCTTGGCTTAGTGATGGACTCACAAAAACACTGAAAACAATAAAAGTAAGCGCAATTTCGACACCTTGATTGGTGGTTGTATTGAGCGTCTAGGCGGCGTTTGACGGT
>NZ_JAQMTJ010000012.1:0-6775 GCF_028330815.1 Dolichospermum lemmermannii CS-548 | reverse complement strand
GTTTCTCTTTTCTATACATTTTAACGCTTTTTGCTGCAAGAGGTTTTACCCATTTTAACCCTTTTTCTTGCACATTTTCTATCTTCTATCCCCTGAATCTCTTAATTTATCCAGGTTTTAGCTTTATTCAGCAAGCCCTAAATAGCGAAGTTTTTGACCAACTCAACCGCATGGGTAAATTGCTGCTAATTTTCGATGGCTTTGACGAAATGGCAGCAAAAGTTGATCGTCAACAGATGATTAATAACTTTTGGGAACTGGCAAAGGTAGTAGTTCCCAGTGCTAAAGTCATCCTCACCTGTCGGACTGAGCATTTTCCAGAAGCGAAAGAAGGACGTGCTTTACTCAATGCAGAATTACAAGCATCAACTAAAAAATTAACTGGCGAAACACCGCAATTTGAAGTTTTGGAATTAGAGAAATTCAACGATGAGCAAATTCGGCTGGTGTTGTCATTCCAAGCTGAAGCAGCGACTGTTGAGCAAGTAATCAGCAATCCGCAATTATTGGATTTAGCTCGTCCTCCGGTGATGACTGACTTAATTTTAGAAGCATTGCCAGAAATTAAAGCGGGTAAACCTGTGGATATGTCACGAGTTTATCTCTATGCAGTGCGGCGCAAGATGGAACGAGATATCAAAGCCGAGCGTACTTTTACTTCTTTGGCAGAAAAACTGTACTTTTTGTGCGAACTTTCCTGGGAAATGCTGTCTAATGACCAAATGAGCCTCAATTATCGACTGTTTCCAGAACGCATTCGTCGCTTATGAGGTAATTGTACAATGGATACCATAAAGTCTTATCGGCATATAATTCAGTCGTTGTTGACAGATTACGCTGCTATCCCCATCGCTAATGGGTCGATAGATTGCTACACTGTTTTTGATCCGAAACAAGACCATTACCAGGTCATGAATGTGGGATGGGATGGCCATCGGCGGGTATATGGTTGTGTTTTACATTTGGATATTAAGCAAGGAAAGATTTGGATTGAGCAAACATATGACGGAAATGAGAGTAGCCCAAGAACTTGTGGATCTGGGGGTAGCAAAGGAAGATATTGTGTTGGGGTTTCAAGCTCCGGAAATGCGGCAATATACGGATTATGCAGTTATGTAAATTTTTTGTAACAAATTGAAGGCAATCGCCTTTGTCTATATACTTTTTTAGTGGGTAGGAAGCCTATACTTACCCGCAAGGGAAGTGTAGGTAGTTCACTATATAGACAAAGGCTTTCGGTCTTATATCAATGCCACATCTCATCTTCAACCGCCTTGTCACTCGTTAAGGTCAGTTCCTTTTCCAGTTGTGGGAGTATTTTTTTTGTGACTTGCAGCCGTTTTCGTCTTTTCTGGATAGCGAAGGCAGCACCCAAGATGAAGATGCCTAAACTCGAAGTGGGGGAAACCTCAAAAGGTACAGGGGTTGCAGCGAAAGTGCCACCGAAATCAGAGCTACTAAAGTCACTGTTACCAAAAGTGATTCCAGAGGCGGCGGAGGTATTTAGCAAATAACCACCAACATCATCATTGCCTATGGAAAATCCATCAATGGCATCGGAATTTCCACTCTGCAATACTAGATTATTCCCAATATCGTAGTTAAAATTGAAGGCTGGAGTGAAAAGTTGAAGCTGATTCAAATCATAAGTTGCCAGGGAATTACTAACATCATCCCTGAAGGTGATATTAAAAGCTGTGAATTCATTAGAGCGAGCAAAACCATCACTATTCGCGTCATTGAAATTAAAATTACCCGTAGCTGAGTAACCTGAATCTCCAGTCCAATTAAACTCAAAGGTTATAGCCTGGGCTGACAATGCCCCTTGGAGACAACCGAAAAAAGTGATTGTGCCGATTGCAAACTTAACAAGTTGACGCATGATCTAGATTCCTTTTGAGTAATTAAGTGATTGGTCGGTACTGATATTTGATTTATACGACCTAAAAATTGACGAAATCAGAACTTCCAAGAACATTGATATTGACGTTAATCAAAGTTGCTAGGAGTGAGCTATCACTTGCTCGCCAAATTTGAGCGTTAGCGTTACTTTGAACAAAGGACAAAGCGCCAAAGCTTAAGCCATTCGTTAAGCCGAATTTGTCAAGACCGTCTGCGTAGTCGCGGATGGTATCAGCTTCATTGCCAGGTTCGAGGACAAAGATATCAGCGCCCGCGTTGCCCCAAAGGTTGTCATTGCCTAAGCCACCATAGAGCTTATCATTACCGTTACCACCATAGAGTAAATCATTACCAGCATCACCGTAGAGGATGTCATCATCGTCTTCTCCATAGAGTCGGTCAACGCCATTGTTGCCATAGAGCGTGTCGTTACCAGAACCACCATAGAGGAAGTCATTTGCAGAACCCCCGAAAATGCTGTCATTTCCGGCATTAGCATAGGCTGTGACGGCTCCTGTTCTAGCACTGGCATTAATGGTGTCATTACCGGAACCTGTTCTATAGGTGGCGGGTTCAGAACCTGCTGGTGCTGTAATTGTCTGATCACCAGTGCTGCTACTCAGGTCTTGGTTGACGGTGGCTGGAGCAACGTTGATTGAGAAAGTGGTGGAAACTGTTCCCCCATTACCATCAGATGCTTGTAGTGCGATCGCAGTAATGCCTGTGCTGCTAGGAGTTCCGGTCAGGGTGCGAGTGTTGGCATTAAATAACAGCCAAGCAGGAAGACCAGGTGTGCTGAAAGTGAGTGTATCACCGTCAGGGTCACTAAAGATATTGTTTGGTAAGGTGTAGCTGAAGGCTTGACCGTTTTCAGTTCGTTGAGAGGGAATTAGATTGTTGACAATAGGCGCATCGTTAACATTGTTAACTGTGAGGGTAAAGTTGTTAGTTGCAGTAACACCAGCTTTATCTGTAGCGATCGCCTTAATATTCAAATTCCCTACATTGTCATTAGTTGGTGTACCGCTAAAGGTGCGAGTTGTAGGATTAAATGTTAACCAACTTGGTAAAGCATTCCCATTTTCTAATCTTGCGGAATAGGTAAGAACATCACCAGCATCAACATCAGTAAAGGTGTTAGTGGGAATCTGGAAGTTGAATAGTTGATCTTCGTTTGTGGTTTGATTTGCGATCGCATTTAATAATGTTGGTGCATCGTTAATATTTTCAACTGCGAGAGTAAAGACATCACTAACAGTTGCACCGGCTTTATCTGTAGCGATCGCCTTAATATTCAAACTCCCTACATTATCATTGGTTGGAGTACCGCTAAAGGTGCGAGTTGTGGAATTAAAGGTTAACCAACTTGGTAAAGCAGTACCATTTTCTAATGTTGTTGAATAGGTGAGAACATCACCAGCGTCAATATCAGTAAAGGTATTAGTGGGAATTTGGAAGTTGAAAGCAGTTCCTTGTTTAGCGTTTTGATTTGCGATCGCATTTAATAATGTTGGTGCATCGTTAATATTTTCAACTGCGAGAGTAAAGACATCACTAACAGTTGCACCGGCTTTATCTGTGGCTGCCACTTTAATATTCAAATTCCCTACATTATCATTAGTTGGTGTACCGCTAAAGGTGCGAGTTGTGGAATTGAAGGTTAACCAATTTGGTAAAGCATTACCATTTTCTAATGTTGCCCAATAGGTAAGAACATCACCAGCGTCAATATCAGTAAAGGTATTAGTGGGAATCTGGAAGTTGAATACTTGATCTTCGTTTGTGGTTTGATTTGCGATCGCATTTAATAATGTTGGTGCATCGTTAATATTTTCAACTGCGAGAGTAAAGACATCACTAACAGTTGCACCGGCTTTATCTGTGGCTGCCACTTTAACATTCAAATTCCCTACATTATCATTGGTGGGAGTACCGCTAAAGGTGCGGGTTGTAGCATCAAATGTCAACCAATTTGGTAAAGCATTACCATTTTCTAAGGTTGCAGAATAGGTAAGAACATCACCAGCATCAATATCTGTAAAAGTGTTTTCTGGGATAGTGAAACTAAAGGCTGTATCTTCCGTTGCGGTTTGATCCCCGATGGGTTGAGCAACTGTGGGTGCATGATTAACTACAATTTGTTGGTTGCCAAAATTAATTCCTGTACGGACTTCACCTGCTGTCAGGTTGACGGTATGAACAAGGTTAATGGTATTGTCGAATATGGTAGTTGCGCCATTGTTATTGTTGTTACCTGGATCAACAGGATTGGGGTTAGGAGTTGTACCACCGAAGTTGAGGATACCTTCTGCGAGTTTCAATAAATCTACACGAGGATAATTTTTCCCAGTATTGGTAACGTTGTCATTCTCGTTATCACCGTCGTTGATAATGACACTGTTTGTATCCAGGAGATTACGGAACTCATTAACTGTCAGTTTCCGACCAAGTTTTTCCACTGCTATCTGCTGTGCGAGAGTTGCCACACCTGTCATGTATGCCGTTGCTTGGCTAGTTCCTCCCATAGAGGTAGTACCACCACTGGCATTAGCACCTGTAATTAAGATACCAGGAGCAAATACATCTAACAAGTTGGGATCGCGTTGGGAGAAACTAGCAATTTGATCGGCAGTTGTTGTATAATCAATTGCACCACCAACAAAGTTTTTCTGACTACTAAAGTTATTAGCCCAAACCGCACCAACCGCGACGACATTGGGATCTATCGCCGGGTAAGCTAATCCGGGTTTACTGCCATACTGATAGAAGCTATTACCTGCGGCGGCGCTGATAATGATATTTTGGGAAGCGATCGCTGCTAATTCATCACCAATGCCATAGCGAGACGTGGCTGTTGTCCAGTTTTGACTATCTCCCAGAGAAAGGTTGACAGATGCAATATTATATGCTGTGCTATTAGCGGCGACCCATTGCAGGGCTTTTTCTAAATCGGAGAAGCTGCCAGCACCGTTATCTTTAAAGACTTTTAAGGCGATAATATTAGAGTCGGGGGCAACGCTGGTAAAGATGCTGGCAATGTGAGAACCGTGATTGTTTTTATCACTGGCATCTGTGTCATTATCGGCAAAGTCGTATTCATAGACAATTTTATCAGCAATACCGTTATTATCAGCATCAGCCCCAAAGATGGGATGATTTAAGTCTATGCCTGTATCAATGATGACAGTAGTTAAACCGTTGCCTTTGATGTTAGCAAAGCGGCTATCTGCCCGGAAATTATCCAGGTTAATTAAAGAAGCTGCCTGACTATCCACAAAACTGGAAATTGTGGTACTCGGACTTTCTAAAGGAGGCGTTACTGTAGTATTGGCAGGGGTATCGTCATCAACAATAGTCACAGTAGCACTGCTTTGATTACCGATGGTTGCGCCACCTGTGGGGTTAGTCAGTTTAATTGTAAAATATTCGTCTCCTTCAACTTTCTCATCGTTACGAATTTTGATGGCATTAGGATTACCTAACAGGGCATTCTGCACATAAACGAGTTTGCTGGTTTCATTTGCCGCGAAAGTGACAGTAATCGGAATATTGTTGAAATCATTATTGACGGAACTAGCAGCACATCCACATCCTTTAGCCGTACCATCAATGAAGCTCAGTGTGGCACTAACTGTATTACTGGCGTTTCCTGTGCGAGTTACCCAAATTTCCGTTAATGCAGTTCCATCTTCCTTAACTATATAATTAGCCGCATTAAAGTTGAGTTGAACCTCGTTGGTTGAGTTGAGGGGCGAAATAATCTCTAAAGTTGGCGTATAAAGGGGAATTTCCGCGTTGGTGGTGGTGATATTAACGCCGGGGAAGGTTTGCTTCCATCCTGGTTGTTGAACTTCAGCGACGGTGTAAATTCCCGGACGCAGATTAGTAAATTGATAATTGCCGGTTGTGTCGGTAATAGTTGAAATTTCACCATTGTCTAATTGTCCGTTGGTGTTGGTATCGAGGTAAATTGTCCAACCTTGTAAACCAGTTTCTCCAGCATCTTTCACCCCATTACCATCAAGATCATGCCATTTCATCCCCCGAATTTCGGCATCATTATCGGTAATGCTGACCGCAACATTAGGAAGTGCGACATTGTTGTAATTAGCATCTGTACTGCTAACATTATGGCTAATTGTACTGGTGTGGTTGCCTTCGGCGATAGTGTCGTTAACGGCTGTCACGGTAACAGTTTGGGGAGTATTCCAGTTAGCAGATGTGAAGGTGACGGTAGTTTTATCAATGGTAATTTGATTACTACCGTTTAGGGTAACAGTCACATCAGCAGTAGGTTGAGTTTTGAGAACAAGGGTATAACTATCAGTATTACCGCCTTCGGTAACGGCGGTGCTACCACCACTTTGAGTTAAAGTAATGCCGGGGGTTGGCGGTGCAGCAATGGTAAATGTTGCGGTTTTGGCTGCATCACCACTATTACCCGTATTATCTTGGATGGTAGTAGCATCAACTTTTAAGCTATAAAGACCGGGAGTGTTAGTTAAACTATCTAACCCGTTAATGCGATAGGTTGTATCAGAGAGATAGGTAACAGTGACGGTATTAGGTAAGGTGAGGTTAACACCGTCGCGGGTAAGGGTAAGATCACTCTGATCAAAGGTATTGAGGTTAATTTGTTCAGAGAATTGAACATCAATAGTATTGACTGGGTTAGGGGTTGAGGTGGGAACATTCAGGAATTGACTGATTACTGGTGGGGCGACATCTGCAAATACCTGAGTTCGATGTAAGAAAACCAGCTAAAAATGAGTATTCAAAAGGGTTAGAGGCTTTTCTGGAAAGAGCCTATATTCTCAATAAACATTAATTATTGAGAATTAATAGGAAACCAGCCTAGATTTAAGTAAATTTT
>NZ_JAQMTJ010000117.1:0-11270 GCF_028330815.1 Dolichospermum lemmermannii CS-548 | reverse complement strand
TTTCCCGGTTAAAAAAGTGAATTAGGTGCAAGGAATAAGGATTGAAACCATTAAAAACCTATCACTTTCTGAAATTTGAGACTATTCTTCTCTCCTTCTAATTCTTCCTCCTGACTCCTGACTCCTGACTCCTGACTCCTAGCCCTCACGAAAAGACTTTTTCAGCAAGCCCTAATTAGTTCCTCCCATTTTACCCCTGCCAAACTAGGCAAAACGACATCAGCAGCCCCCACCCTCTCCTGGGGTCCCAAGCCTACAGCCCACATATTTGCTGCTTTGGCGGCGATAATACCGACTGCGGCATCTTCAAATACTACACATTCATTTGGGGGAATTCCTAACTGGTTGGCAGCATGAAGAAATAAGTCTGGTGCTGGTTTGGCGGCTTGGACAGTATCACCATCAGTAATAACATCTACTTTACCACCAATCCCCAATTTTTCAATCACTAGCCGGGCATTTTTACTAGCAGAACCAATGGCGATTTTGATTCCAGCTTGACGCAATTCATCCAATAAGGCCACTGCCCCTGGTAATAAATCTGTGGGTGTAATATTGTGAATTAGTTCTACATAATAATCATTTTTTCGAGACATCATTTCCTGAATTTGCACTTCTGAATATTCTCTATTGCCAATAATCAATATCAGAGAAGCGCGACGAGATACACCCCGCAAGGCTTCATTCATTTCTCGATTAAAAGGTAAACCTTCTTCATTTGCTAACTTTTGCCAAGCTTGATAATGATATTCTGCGGTATTAGTCAATACGCCATCTAAGTCAAAAATCACGCCCTGAATGTTAGGTTTTCTCGTTTTTGGTAATTCCTGACGCAAATCGAATTCGTGCCATTTACCATGCCACTGTAACTTAAATTTCAGTCTTGTCCAAGTTGGGGGTAAGTGAGGATGGGCTACGGGGACATTTTCCCGAAATTGGATACCGCCAAAACCGAATATTACAGCTTGCCAAATGCCTCCAGCACTAGCACCATGGATCCCATCTTGGGTATTTCCGCGTTTATCTTCTAAATCTACCATTGCCGCCTGCATAAAGTATTCGTAAGCCTCCTGTGATTTGCCCAAATCTGCGGCTAAAATGGCGTGAATAGCCGGACCCAAGGAAGAACCATAACTAATATCTGTGCGGGGGGCGTAATAGTCCCAATTTACCTGTAATGTTTGCTGATTATAGGGAAAATCGGCAGATTCCCGCATCAAATATAGAAGCATTAATACATCTGGTTGTTTAATGACTTGTCCTTTGTTGGTTTCTTCCATGCCCAAAATAATTTGGATTGATTTTTCTCGCGGTTCGTATTTGGCTAAGTTAATATCATCTAGTTGGAAAAACCCCTCACATTGCTCAATTAGTCCGGTTTCTGGGTTGTGGATAATGAGCATTTTAGCGATAATTTCTGTCCAATGATTGATGACTTGGGAGGTAATTTGTAATTTATGTTCAAGTTTTATGGCTACTTCTGGAAAGGTGGAATGCAGCCAGTTATAGATGATTAAGGCTTTTTCTAAATGCCATTGTACCATCCGATTTGTAAAGCAGTTGTTATGAACTAATTCGTGATATTCATCTGCACCAATAACTCCGCGAATTTCATAACATTCTAATTGGGGATTAAATTCAACTCGACTACTCCAAAAAATTGCGGTATCTAAAATAATTTCTGCACCATAATCTCGCATCCATTCATCATCTTCTGTAACTTGCCAATAATACCAAATGGCGTAAGTAATATCCGCACTAATATGAATTTCTCGATCACGACACCATATACGAATATCTTCGGCATAAAAATCACTCCGTAGTGACCAGCGTGGTGTCGCTTCATCCCCTGTCACCGCACTTTCCCAGGCAAACATCGCCCCCTGATAGCCATAATGTGCCGCTTTGCGTCGCGCCCCTGGTAAGGTGTGATAACGGTAACTGAGCAAATTCCGGGCTAAATTTGGTTGGGTAAAGGTAAAAAATGGCAGAATAAAAATTTCCGTATCCCAAAAGATATGTCCGTGATAACCAAAGCCAGATAGGGTTTTCGCAGGGATACTTATGTGATTATTATTTTTAAGTGCAGCAATTAGTAACTGAAACAGATTGTAACGCACTGCAAAAGCTGCTGTGATATCTCCTTCAATGATAATATCACTTTGTTGCCAAACTTGCTCCCAGGCTTGGGCATGGGCATCAATTAAGGTTATATAATTTGGTATATTTACGAGCTTTTCTTTAGCGGCTACAACTGGTTCTGCAATTTCGTTAGATGTAAAAATACTGACAATCTTTACTATGGTGATTGTCTGTTGGATTTGACCGGCAACGGTTGCATTTAAGCTGGGATAACCAGGTGTGGTATTAATTTGTAAGTCTATGTCAGTTCCCGAAATAGTTATTTTTGCCGCTATACCGACATCTATGCGGCTGTTGCGAGTGCGACTATGTAACCAGAATCCTTGTGTGATTTTACCTTGATCTAATCCTTCCCAATGGTTGAATCCTTGATTTTCCGAGTAGCTGTTAATACTGGCTTGAATTTCAATTAAACCATCAAAATTTACTGGTGTTAGTTGGCAACGTTGCCCGACTATATGCTGATCTGCTAAACTGGCAAAGCGTTCAAAATGGATATCTATTGCTTTACCATTGGGACTACACCAACGTAAACACCGGCTGAGAATGCCATGATGTAAGTCTAGTTTCCGGTTATATTTTAATATTGTACCTTGATCAAGGCGAAAGCGTTCTCCCTCAATAATAACTGTCAATGGTAGCCAATCTGGACAGTTTACGAGTTCGGTATAAACTACAGGAACATCATCATAAACTCCGTTAATAAATGTTGCTGATAATGCGCGGGGATAGCCTTCTTCAAATGTTCCTCTTGTCCCTAAATAGCCATTACCAATGGTGAAAATAGTTTCTCGGCTATGCAAATATTCAGGATTAAACTTGGTTTCATTTAATATCCAGTCTGTATAGCTAAGATTACGAAAATGGTCTTTTTTATCCATGATAATAGATTAGGTATAAAGAATTTAAATTTATGTTTCGCGCAAAGATACAAAGGAGCAAAGACGCAAAGTTTAAGATGAAGCAGGTTTTAATTATGATTTCTGATTTTGGTGAGATGTTCTGATAAAATATGATCAGCGATAGGTTTATAAAGAAGATGAAATAAACTTTCCATGTAACGATCTCTGGCTTCGTTATCTTCGGGATAGATGAAGTTCCAAAAGCTAAACATTTTCGTTAATAACAGGAGTTGATTTGTGTGGGAATTCCAGTTATATTTATGACGAATGCGTTCAATCATCCATTGAGAATTTTCTAGCCAATGTTCTGGATAATTTTCACATTTTTCTAAGAAGTTGATAATTGTTTTGGCTGTTCCTGCTAAGTCTGTGGGGTTGAGGTTAAATCCTTGATCATGGTTTTCAATAATTTCTAATGAACCACCAAATTGAGTTGTAAAAGTTGGTAATCCAGAAATCATTGCTTCTAAAATACTTCTGCTAAAGGATTCATAAAGGGCAAAGTGAATATAAATCCCTTGAAAATCGGCAATTACACGATAGGTTTCAGCAATATCGCGGAGAGGAAGACGCATTCCCAACCAGCGGATTTTATGGTGAAGATGATATTGATCAATAATCGCATGAATTTTTGCTATTTCTTGAATTTCTTCGGAGTTTGTTCCTAAGTCTGGATGAAGTTTACTGGTTAATAAAATTAGGTTACTATGTTTTTGTAATTCTTCACTTTTACCGAAACATTCAACTAAACCTGTGAGGTTTTTAATTGAGGTAATGGGACTAACGGAAAAGATCGGTTTTTTATGAGGATGATCTAATTTACCGAGAATTTCTGGGTGTTCTTGATGGAAAATTAGGTCTTGGATATGTTGACGACGGTGGGATTCTCTATTTGTTGTTTGGTTGTAGGGAAAAAATATATTTTCACTGACTCCTGGTAATACTACATTGAATTTAGGGCTAAATAAATCAATGCCATCAATTACATGATATAAGTTGGGCATGGTGAAACATTTATAAGATTCATATTGTCCCATTGTATCTGGTGTACCTACAATTTCTTGATAGGATGATGTGATAATAAAATCTGCGGCATTCATACTGATTAAATCAGCGGTAAATTGGGCAGAAAAGTGATATTGTGCTTCTAAATCTTGCCAATATAAGTTACTAAATAGATATTTAGGTTTTTCGAGGGAATGGGCAATATTACATTGGGTAACTTTCATTTTTCGGGAGAGAATAAAAGCAACTAAGTTCCCGTCACTGTAGTTACCAATAATTAGATTGGGCTTTCCTTGGAATTGTTTTAAAAGTTCTGCTTCGGCATCAAGAGCAAATTTTTCTAAATAAGGCCAAATTTCAAATTTAGAAATCCAGTTGTTGGTAATTTCCGGTTGAGATTCTGCAAAAGGAACGCGCAAAATCCAAGCATTTTCTGTACCATCAACTTTTTCTAATGGTAAGTTACAAAATGTGCCTTCACAATTGGGAATCAGTCGAGTTAATATAATGATATGGGGTTTAATTCCTAATGTATCTAAACCTGCAAGTTTAATTTCTGCCCGCATTTTATTTTCTAAACTGCGGGCTTGTTCTAAAACATAAATAACTTGTCCTAATGTTTCATCTCTGCCTAAAACATCTTCTTGTGCAACCCAACCATGGATAGAAATAAGGACGACGCGGAAAACTGCACAAATGCGAGAAACAAAGGTTTCTAAAATTGCAGGTTCTGGATTATCCATGAGTCTTTCCAGCAGTTCTAAGGTTTCTCTGACTCTGGCTGCATTATTACCCCAACCTGGTTCTAAACCGAGTTCTTGAAGATGAAATTTAAATTTTATATATGGTGTCTGGGGGGATAAATGACTCACAAATTCTAACGCTAGTTTGATTTGCTTTGTTAGTTGCAAACCTGAATGAATATGATTACTAATTAATAATTTGATGCCGTTATATTCTAATCTTTTTAATGATTCAAATAATGCGTCAATCCAATATTCAGGATCTGTCAATGCTTGATTACAAAAATAATGATTAAGAACGGTTAAACCTTGGCCAATATTTCTGGAATCATCAATTCTTGGTGCTGCTGAATAAAAGGGATGGAGATCAATTTCTAAAATGTGCGGTTGATAACGCTTTACTAAGCGATCGCTCACATCTAATAATGCTTTCGGTGTCATTAACTCAAACTTAGTCAAGTCTGCGCTTAATAACCATACTTCTTGACTCGCAATCTTTGGTCTAACTATAAACCAAGTATTTTCACCATCTAAAATTATTTCATGGGTGTACTGAATGAATGTCCCTAAAGAGGAAGAGTGATAAAAATAAGCGGGTTTTGGGAATTGGTGACAATAATCTGCAAAAGCTTGTAGAATCTCATTTCTTAAAAAGTAACGTTTATGATCCTTGCCTAATTCTAAGATAAAGTCACCTAAAACATTTTTTTCATCACTGTTAACAATAGTTTGCACTAATTTATACATTGTACATTACCAAACTCTAGCTAAAGTTAGGATTATTGAGATACTATTTCAGGTTAATAGTAAATAAGTTACTCAATTATTTACTTCTAGCTAAAGGATGAACCCTTACCTCCTCTTATAGATAGAGAAGTATCTATTAGTTAGATGACAGGGAATAGATAAAATTTTAGCAATCACTAATTTCAACTCAATAACTACCAATTTGGCTTTGTTGCTATTAATTACCATTTTGTAAACTTTACTTGTGCCACTTTTATAAGAGTCTATTGCAGTAAAAATTAAATACAGCACTTCCCGGTGTTGTGAGGTACATATCTAGCGGGCAAGATGCCCGCACTACAAAAGTTTTATGATTCAACTTTGTACCTCATAAGAGCGGAAACCGCTGTATTACATCTATAAATATTATTCAATTCGTCAAAACCTGAATACTTATATCCTCAACCACTTTAAGACGTTAAGTATTTCGTGACGAAGTGTAACTAATTTAGCCAGAAAATTAAAAATAGCCAAAAATAAATTTATATCTTTATGCCATTTACAGTTTTGTAAATCTCCCTTGTGACAGTGTTTAAACAGTCATTTAATCCGCAAGTTAGAACTGACATTTTCTGTACTATTTAGAGAAACAAATTGCCAATTCGGCGTACCAGATAGGGAAAACATAGTATTCTGCATATAATAGTGTCACAAGGAGTATTTACAAAACTGAAGCCAGGAAAGATTTCAATGTTGTATGACTATTTAAATAGTGTCATAATCCAAATATCTGTATTTCCTATTTTTTACCAAACAATCAAGGTGGACAGGAAATGCTAGGAATTTGCTTATATTTTTTACTAACACAAGGGTAATGTGGTTGGTAATTTTCCAGTCTTTACAATCAAAAATTTCAGAACTTAATCTATTTAGATCACCAATTGCCAATGATAAGTAGGTGAACGGAAAAAAACCGAAATATGTAACGAAAAGTAAAATCGCCCAAACCCTCTTGCCTCAAGCCTAGTGCCATAACGACGATTTTCAATGCTAACCTACTTACACCCCTAATTAAATGGATACCACTGCTCACTAAACCTCACAGAAAATTCATAAAGTTCTCTGATAACCACAAATAATGTTGATATTTAATCGGTAAGTTATCGCTATACTCGAACTTAGATATCGAATTTATTTACCAAGAGAATTAAATCCTTTACATATCACGGGCAGATAATCCTGTCACCTCAAATATCCCATTGATTTTTTTCTATAATTCAGAATTTAGGAGATCAGTAATCAGGAGTTAAAAGGCTTGACTAAAAAGATTTTCTGTTCTGAATTATGACAACTTATTAACTTTCAATCCTACAAGATTAGATCAGGGTTAGTCATGAACTATCAAGCTTCTTCTTCTCAGAACGATTTTCATAGTGCCATCGCTCCCGAACAGTTCAATTGTATCATTGAAGCTATTGCTGATGGACGGTATTCTTGGGCTTGTGTGCTGATTTTACGTTGTATTGATTACAATCCAATTCACTATATTCCCCAGCGGACTTATAGCCGATTGATTAAAGAAAACCGTCAAGATTCTGGAACAGCTAGTAAACCAAAGACAGATATTTAAGTCTTTTGTGAATAGTCTTAACTACAGAGATTTATCTCAATTACTACGCCAAAAGTTAGAGGAACTTAGCAGAAAATTATTCCTTAAAACCAATAATTTGGGATTTTGTTCTCATCTACATCTAGCCCCCATACTAAATTTAGTACGGGGGGATTTTCTATGAACTATCCTATAATTATGAATACCTTCGCCAAATTGAAAAAAGTCTTAATTGGTAGGTTGGGTTGAGTCCAGAAACCCAACCTCCAAAAAATGGCGAAGGTCTTGCATTCTTGAATGATTTTAGTAGATGGAAATTTCTGCTGATTTTTCAGTTGAATGTAAAAATTAGGGAATTTGGGGCTAGGAAAACACCAATTACCCGAAATTTAGTAGTTCTTCAAGATAAAGGAAGATGAAGATGAGAACCTTTGCAACTATAGATGGTAATGAAGCTGTAGCTAAAGTCGTTTACCAACTAAACGAAGTTATTGCCATTTACCCAATTACACCATCTTCACCGATGGCGGAATGGTCTGATACTTGGATGAGTGAGGGAAAACCGAACATTTGGGGAACAGTTCCTGCGGTGGTACAGTTGCAGAGTGAAGGGGGGGTTGCGGGTGCTGTACATGGGGCTTTACAAACGGGTTCACTGACAACCACATTTACAGCATCTCAGGGGTTAATGTTGATGCTACCAAATATGTACAAAATTGCTGGTGAACTTACACCTACAGTATTTCATATTGCGGCGCGATCGCTTGCAGCCCAAGCCCTTTCCATTTTCGGAGATCATAGTGATGTCATGGCCACAAGAACTACAGGTTTTGCCATGTTATGCGCTGCTTCTGTGCAAGAAGCCCATGATTTTGCCCTAATTTCCACAAAAGCAACTTTATCATCTCGCATACCTTACTTACACTTTTTTGATGGTTTTCGCACTTCCCACGAAGTCAATAAAGTAGAAATCTTAACAACTCCAGACTTACAAAAATTTATTCCTTTAGACTTAGTAATTGCCCATCGTTTACGGGCTTTAACACCTGATAACCCGGTATTACGAGGAACGGCGCAAAACCCTGATGTTTATTTTCAAGCTAGAGAAACAGTAAACTCTTTTTATCTCGCTTGTCCAGATATTACTCAACAGGTAATGGATGAATTTGCCGCAATGACGGGGAGACAATATCAACTATTTGATTATCATGGACATTTAGAAGCAGAAAAAATAATTATTCTCATGGGTTCTGGTTGCGAAACAGTTCATGAAACCGTAGATTATCTCAATCAACAAGGTGAAAAAGTGGGAATTATCAAAGTTAGATTATATCGTCCCTTTGATACCCAAAGATTTATTAATTCTCTGCCCAAAACAACCCGGATAATTGCCGTTTTAGATAGAACTAAAGAATCAGGGGCAATTGGTGAACCTTTATATATAGATGTAGTTACAGCTTTGGCAGAAAACCAACTTCACAAGATTAAAGTTGTGGGAGGTAGATATGGTTTATCATCTAAAGAATTTACACCAGCCATGGTAAAAGCGGTATTTGATAATTTAGATGTGGAGAAACCAAAAAATCATTTTACTGTGGGGATCAATGATGATGTTACTCATACCAGTTTAACATATAATCCCGAATTTAATATAGAAGCCGACAATATAGTTAGGGCAATTTTCTACGGTTTGGGTGCAGATGGTACAGTAGGGGCAAATAAAAATTCCATCAAAATCATTGGAGAAGAAACAGATAATTTTGCCCAAGGTTATTTTGTTTATGATTCTAAAAAATCTGGTTCAGTCACAGTCTCTCATTTGCGTTTTGGTTCTCAACCAATTCATTCTACATATTTAATTACTAAAGCTAATTTTGTCGCTTGTCATCAATGGGACTTTGTAGAAAAATTTCCCATATTGAAAGATATTATTCCTGGTGGCACTTTTTTACTAAATTCACATTATCACAAAGATGAAATTTGGAATAAATTACCTGCTGCAATGCAAACAGAGATAATTAACAAAAATATCAAATTCTATGTAATCAATGCCTACAAAGTCGCCCGTGAAGCGGGAATGGGTGGACATATTAACACCGTTATGCAGGTTTGTTTCTTTGCCATTTCCGGTGTTTTACCAAGAGAAGAAGCTATAGATCAAATTAAAAAGTCTATTCGTAAAGCCTACGGTAAAAAAGGCGAAGAAATCGTGCAAATGAATATCCAAGCAGTTGATAAAACCTTGGAAAATCTCTATGAAATTAGGGAACTGGGAACGGGGAACACTTCGACAAGCTCAGTGCATCGCAGGGAACAGGAAAATATAAGAATGTCCTCAATCCCCGATACTGCACCTGCATTTGTCCGCAATGTATTAGGGAAAATGATAGTCCGTGAAGGTGATGATTTACCTGTGAGTGCATTACCTGTAGATGGTACATATCCCACAGGAACATCTAAATGGGAAAAACGCAATATTGCTGAAGAAATTCCGGTTTGGGATGCTGACGTTTGTATTCAATGTGGTAAATGTGTGATGGTGTGTCCCCATAGTGTCATTCGCGCTAAAGTATATGCACCAGAAGAATTAGAAAATGCCCCAACAACTTTTAAAAGTGCAAATGCCAAAGAACATGATTGGCATGATTTAAAGTTTACCATTCAAGTAGCAGCAGAAGATTGTACAGGTTGCGGTATTTGTGTTGATGTTTGTCCCGCCAAAAATAAAGCCGAACCGCGCAAAAAAGCCATTAATATGGCAGCACAAAAACCATTGCGAGAACAAGAACGAGAAAATTGGGATTTCTTCTTAAATCTCCCTAACCCAGATAGACGGAATTTAAAGTTGAATCATATTAATCAACAACAAATGCAAGAACCGTTGTTTGAGTTTTCTGGTGCTTGTGCTGGATGTGGAGAAACACCTTATATTAAACTTGTAACACAATTATTTGGCGATCGCATGATCGTCGCCAACGCCACCGGTTGTTCATCTATCTATGGTGGTAACTTACCCACCACACCTTGGGCAAAAAACGCCGCAGGTAGGGGGCCAGCATGGTCTAACAGTCTATTTGAAGATAACGCCGAATTTGGCTTAGGTTTCCGCGTTTCCATAGATAAACAAGCGGAATTTGCCGCTTATTTACTCCAACAACTTGCACCCCAAATAGGTGAAACTCTAGTTACAGATATTCTCACCGCAGAACAAAAAGACGAATCGGATATTTACTCTCAACGAGAACGAATTGCTATTCTCAAAGGAAAATTAAAAGAAATTATCACCGCAGATGAACACAGATTAACGCAGATGAAAGAGGATTCTATCAGCGTTTATCTGCGTTTATCTGCGTTCAAAAATCTTCAATCCCTCGTTGATTATTTAGTGAAAAAAAGTGTTTGGATCATTGGTGGTGACGGTTGGGCGTATGATATTGGTTATGGTGGATTAGATCATGTAATTGCTAGTGGCCGCAACGTTAATATTCTCGTATTAGACACAGAAGTTTATTCTAATACTGGTGGTCAAATGTCCAAATCTACCCCTAAAGGTGCAGTGGCAAAATTTGCCGCAGGTGGTAAACCTACAACTAAGAAAGATTTGGGTTTAATTGCCATGACCTACGGTAATGTTTATGTTGCTAGTGTAGCAATGGGCGCAAAAGATGAACAAACCCTGAAAACTTTCTTAGAAGCCGAAGCTTACGACGGTCCATCATTAATTATTGCCTACAGTCATTGTATTGCTCACGGTATCAACATGAGTACAGCCATGCAAAACCAAAAGGCTGCTGTAGACTCTGGACGGTGGTTATTATATCGCTATCACCCCGACAGATTACAACAGGGAGAAAACCCTTTACAACTTGATTCCCGTACCCCAAAAATACCAATAGAAAATTCCATGTACATGGAGAACCGTTTCAAAATGTTAACTAAAATTAACTCAGAAACAGCCAAAGAACTCCTCAAAGAAGCCCAAGCAGATGTTAATACCCGTTGGCAAATGTATCAATATTTAGCTGCAAGAAAATTACAAGAAACGTAAATTAAAAGTCACTGATTTAAGATAGAATCACCAATCACCAATCACCAATCACCAATCACCAATCACCAATCACCAATCACCAATCACCAATCACC
>NZ_JAQMTJ010000011.1:0-11888 GCF_028330815.1 Dolichospermum lemmermannii CS-548 | reverse complement strand
TGTATAGACTGACCCCTCTCCAAACCTCTCCCCTGCAAGGGGAGAGGCTTTAAAACCCCCATTCCCTTGCAGGGAAGGGGGGTAGGGGGGTTAGGTTTTTGGAGATTACTGGTTTGATATAATACTTTTCAAACAACCTCTAATATTTTCAAAACTGTCAAGCCTTGAATTAACTCAAATATTTCGGGAAGAATACTAATACCAACTAATCCAATAACTAATATCTTTGCCCAGGTTTTTTCATACCATAAACCTACAGATTCAATTGCGGTGACTAAAGCATAAATTCCCGCAGCCATACCACTAAATTTTAAAGTTGAACTTTTGATATTAATGACTTTTTCTAAAAGCCATTCAATTATCTCCAGTTTTCCTTCTAAAACATAGGATTGAGAGAGCATAATTAGAGCTTCATGATTTTTCAAAGCTAAAAGTAAAACGAGGGATGTTGCCGCTAATAGTAAAGCAACAAATCCCTTATAGATAACGATTGCCACTAAACCAGGAGGACGCTTTTTATTCATTAAATTTTGATTATTGATGATTTATAGAAATTCGGTTTGATTTTTGTATCCTTCATAAAAATAAGTAGGGTGTGTAAAACCCTTGCTTTTCGGTTTGATAGTTGTCAACAGAACACAGACTCCAAGTATTGACAGCAGGACTATAGACGAGCCAATAGTAGCATAACTGAGTCTGCTTTTCTCATGTGGTTTGGTGAGAATATCCCCCAGTGTTGCCCCAAATGGTCAAGTCAGAACAAATGCCACCCAAAACAAGATAACTTGGGAAATTTGGGTATAATACAGCGGTTTCCGCTCTTATGAGGTACAAGGTTGAATCATGAAACTCTTGTAGTGCGGGCATCTTGCCCGCTAGATATGTACCTCATAACACCGGGAAGTGCTGTAATATGCTGCCAATACGAAAGCAAGTAAACTAGCAATTAAAACATATCCGCAGGATCAGCAGATTGGAGTTTATTAGTAGCAATTACTCCGGAAATAGCACACATAATTATAGTTAATAATAGCACTTGTAAACCACGAGCTATGGTCATATACATGGGCAAATTTGTCGCTGTTCGGGTGATCTGATAAAGTCCTAAAGATACGGCTACCCCTGGGAAAAATCCCAAAGCTGCTAAAATTAAAGCTTCTTCAAAAATAATAGTTAGTAAATAAAAATGACGATATCCGATGGCTTTAAAGGTTGCATATTCTCGCAAATGGGCATTAACATCTGTGGAAAGAACTTGATAAACAATAATTACTCCAACCACAAATCCCATTGATACACCGAGATTAAAAATAAACCCAATGGGAGAATTGCTACTCCAAAAGTTATTTTCAAATTCAATAAATTCCTGATGAGTGAGAACCTTAACATCATCTTTCAAATAAGCCTTTAATTGGGCAACAACTTGGTCAGTTTTATAACCTGGTTTGATTTTAACTAAACCGATGTTCACACTACTTGTAGGCTGCCTGGCAAAGATTTGGGAGAAGTTATTTGCACTGGTAATTAAACTACCGTCAGCGGCAAAGGAAGCACCAAGTTTAAATAAACCACCAATAGTAATTGTGCTACCATTAATTTCAGTTGTGACAGTTTTACCTTCTTGAATTTTCTTTATTGCTTGTTGATATTCCCCTCTGGCTGCCCGATCAAATAAAACTGTATTTGGTAATTTAATCTTCTGTAATTGTTGATTAATTTCTGGTAAATCAAAAGCTGGTTGATCTGGATTTATCCCAATAATTAAAACTCCGGTTTCCAAATGTGTTTGGGGATTCTTCCAAATAATATGATTGCAATACATAGCTTCAGCCGATTTCACCCCCGGTATATCCATTGCTTGATAAAGTCGTCTCCGGGAAAAAATAGACATACTTTGTAAACTACGGGCTTGGGGACTAATGAGAATAATATCAGCTTGTAAACTGCGATGTAATCTAGTATTGCTGTCATATAAAGCAGTTTGAAAGCCTGACTGCATAAACATAAGAATATCAGCGAAAGCAATACCTGATATGGCTACGAATAAACGACTTTTTTCATGAGTAAGTTGCAACCAACCCAAAGGAGTTCGTCGTCGAAATTGTTGAAAAATACTAATCATAGGAATGATAATTGACAACTAACAACTGTACGGGCGAAGCATTTGGAGAACTATTTTTGGCAATGACCGATAATTTATCTTCCAAATGCTTCGCCCCTACTAACAACTGTACGGGCGAAGCATTTGGAGAACTATTTCTGGCAATGACCGATAATTTATCTTCCAAATGCTTCGCCCCTACTGACAACTGTACGGGCGAAGCATTTGGAGAACTATTTCTGGCAATGACCGATAATTTATCTTCCAAATGCTTCGCCCCTACTAACAACTGACTAAAGACTAATAATTACCTTAACTTGCATATTAGTAAATTTAGCTGCTTGCTGACTGGAAGCTGTATTTAGTCGGATATGAACCTTGACTATTCTGTTATCAATATTGCTAGAAGGATCTGTATTAGTGAGATTTTGCTTTCTTACCTGTAAACCGATTTTTTCTACTTTTCCTTGCAATTCTTGAGGAAAAATATCACCAACTATCCGCACCTGTTTACCTTGAAGAATTTTGGTAATATCACTTTCGTAAACTTCAGCAACTACATACATTTGACTGGTTTTACCAATGTCAGCAATGCCATTATTAGTAATCAATTCTCCTGGGTGGGTATGGATTTCAAATACTTGTCCATTTTGAGGAGATTTTACATAAGCTTTCTGGAGATTAATAGTAGCTTTTTTCACTAATACTTCTGCCCGATTTAATTCGGCTATTGCAGCTTCTACATCTACTTTCCTAACTTCAGAAATCTGATCTAGTGTTGCTGAAGCTTCCTTTTTTCGTTGTTGGCTACTTAATTCCAGCTTTTTTAATTGTGATTGTGCCGCTTCAAGACTTTTTTTAGCCGTTTCTACATTCAAGCTTTTACTATCTCTTTGAGACGCAGAAATTGCCCCTTCTGTATATAATTCTTGATAACGTTTATTTTCAGATTCAGCATTGAGTAATTCTGCCTGCAATTTTTCTAGAGTTGCTTTTTGAGTATCAATATCACCTTGACTTTCTACAGCTAATCTGTCAATTATCGCTTTTTGAGCCGTAATTTCTCCTTGTTTAACACCTGCTTGAATTTGAGCTATTTTAGATTGAATTATCCTCACTTCTGCTTTGGCTTCTGTTAATTCTGCTTGCAAGCGATCACTATTATCTAAAATAGCAATTGTCTGTCCTACTTTGACCATATCTCCCTCCCGAATTAATATCTTTTCGACTCGACTTCCTTCTCCAGATACAGGTGCTGATAATTTAATTACTTCCCCCTCTGGTTCAATTCTACCTAGGGCTGTGACTGTTTTTATCTCTGGTATTGCGATCGTAGCAGTTGCTAATTTTTGATTATCTATATCCCGAAATTTTAGGACAATAAAAACACTAATACTAGCCACAGATAAAGATGCCAGCATAGCAATAGCTATAGCTAATCGGAGAATAGACTGAGAAGATAATGAACCTTGTAGCTTGTGGTTTTGCACAACTGCATACCTTTTCAGTGCTGTTTCAAAATTAGTTAATGAAAAATATGAGGTAGAAAACGTAATCCTGGAAAACCTAAAAATGTAGATCTAGACAAAATCGGTTTAGTCAATTTATTGCATTACAGATGACAAATCAATTCTAGATTTTTGACAGAAACGAACATTTAGAGATAATATGCCAGAATGGAAAGTCAGATGGTTAACCAATGACAGTTTTAATAAAAATAGTATGTTTTTGACAAAATGATTTAATTTAAATTCACTCTTAATTTCTGATAAAAAACGTAAATACTGACAGTTTAAGTTTTATCAATTAAAACAAACCCCGTTTCCCATTTGGACGCACTGTGAGCCAATTGGTCTTAGCTACAGCCAATTGGTCATCAGTTATTTTAGCACCAGTAAGATTAGCTCCAGACAAATTAGCTCCCCGCAGATTAGCTTGACTGAGATAAGCTCGGCTGAGGTTTGCACCGCTGAGGTCTGCTGCTTCTAAATCAGCATTACTAAAATAAGCCTTGCTTAAATCCGCATCTTTGAAATTTGCTTCTTTTAAACTTGCTCTCCCAAAGTCGGTATTGTGAAGATTAGTTCCTTGAAAATTGGATTTATGAAATTGAGCAGCATAAAAATTAGCTGCTGATAAGTTAGAATTAACCACAATCAAGCGAATAAAATTGTAGCCAGCAAAATCTCGTCGTCCTTTTTCATAGGCTGCTATTAGACTTTGGGAATCTAATGTTCGCGCAGCGAATGGATCACCATGATAATTTACATCTCTAGCTGCTGATTTTGGGGCTGATTTAGATGCAAATTCTCCACCCTGAGTTTGTCCATGTTTCCATTCCATTCCTCCTGGTGTCTTGTCTTTTCTAGCTCGAATAGATGCAGCTAATTTTACTACACTATCATTGTTAGCACGAGTATAATTAATAGAATCAATACCAGAATTTGAATTGTTCTGTGTTGATGCAGAGCCGGAGGGTTTGGATAGTAATCCTTGGGCTAAACTATCTAAATATGGCTCCATGTCCAAAGCTTTGAGTACGTCTTGTGCTATCTGATAGCGATTGCGTACTGTTACCTCCAACATTTTTCTCAATACATTGGTCAAATGGTCGCTGATGTCTACCAGATGCTCCCACATCATGTCCCCCGTGGTGGGATTGTATTCTAAATCTTTAGGAATTTTGGCAGTCAGCAAATAAATACAAGTCACTCCTACTGCATAGATATCACTGGCATAAACCGGACGCATCGCCATTTGTTCTGGGGGTGCAAAACCAGGGGTTCCTATCGCATAAGCTGTTAAAGCTGATTGTTCTGATTGACTGGTTGTGACTTGACTAAATTGGTTTTTGACAGCACCAAAATCAATTAGTACCAATCTGGCATCTTGAGAACGACGAATTAAGTTAGCTGGTTTAAGATCACGGTGAATTACCTGTTGCTCGTGGATATATTGCAGCAAGGGCATGATTTCACTTAAAAATTGTCTGATTCCGGTTTCACTATAAACTCCATTTTTTTTCACTTCTTGCTGGAGCGTAAAACCGCTCACATATTCTTGAACTAAATAAAATTGATTGTTATCTTCAAAATAGTCCAGCAGCCTGGGTATTTGCGGATGATTACCGATCTTACCTAAAGTTTCCGCTTCTCTGACAAATAGCTCCCGTGCCATTTTTAATATGTACGGAGTCGTACTTGATGGACGTAATTGCTTAATTACACAAGGAGCTTTCCCTGGCAGCTTTTCTTCTATTGCTAAAAATGTTGCCCCAAAACCACCTTGAGCAATTGGTTTCATCGGCCGAAAGCGATCACGCAACAATAATTGCGAGCCACAGGCTTGACAAGTTTGAACAGATGCTGAATTTTTGGGATCGGGACAAGTCGGATTTACGCAGTAGCTCATGCACTATTAACTCATTGCACGATGATTGACACTCCCCGGTCTAAAGACACGGGGATTCTTGGTTCAACGAGACCACTTAAACTAGTGGTCTGTCAAATTTATTTTTGACGGGTTTTTGGTAATGCGGGCATACTATGGCTAACGCCACGCTGCGCTATCGACAAGCTCAATACAAGTCTTGCCCGCGTGAGCGAGACGCTCACACTACAGTCCATCATTTTTATCTTGACAGACTACTAGGAGGAAACTAGAACAATGCAGTAGAACCGCATAGATTTAATTGTCAAGGTACAGAAAAGCCATTAGGCAGTTAGGTTTTTAGACAGATTGATTACCCTTCCTGTGACAAATAGTATAACACTAATCGTCACTGGTGACTCTTGCCTCTTACCTATTTACAGACTAGATAGCACCTCTTTAGCAGCGGCTAATGTCTGTTCAATATCTTCGGAAGTATGTGCTAAAGAAGTAAAACCAGCTTCAAATTGAGATGGGGCTAGGTAAATACCATGCTCTAACATTCCGCGATGGAAACGACCAAATTTAGCTGTATCTGCCTTTTTGGCATCTTCATAGTTATGCACAGGTCCAGCGGTGAAGAATAGCCCAAACATGGCACTAATATGACCACCACAGGCAGCATGACCCGTATCTGCACAGATTTTTAGTAATCCATCAGCTAACTGTTTGGTAATTTTTTCTAAATACTCATAAGTACCGGGTTTGTTGAGTAGTTCCAGGGTTTTAATTCCCGCTGTCATGGCTAAAGGATTACCGGAAAGAGTCCCAGCTTGATAAACTGGGCCTGCGGGGGCAACCATTGACATAATCTCACGGCGGCCACCATAAGCGCCGACGGGTAAACCACCACCAATGACTTTACCCATTGTAGTTAAATCGGGGGTAACACCAAATTTAGCTTGTGCGCCACCGTAGGCAATGCGGAAGCCTGTCATGACTTCATCAAATACTAATAATGCCCCATATTCTTGAGTAAGTTCCCGTAGTCCTTCTAGGAAACCAGCATCAGGGGTAATAAAACCAGCGTTACCAACTACGGGTTCAAGAATAACTCCGGCGATTTCCTGGGGGTTTTGTTCAAATAAGGCTTTTACGGCTTCCAAATCATTGAAAGGCGCGGTTAAGGTGTTGGCTGTGACGGATTTTGGTACTCCTGGGGAGTCGGGTAAACCCAGGGTAGCAACACCAGAACCGGCTTTGACCAGGAACATATCTGCGTGTCCGTGATAGCAGCCTTCAAATTTGATCAATTTTTCTCGATTTGTAAAGGCTCGCATCAGGCGTAATACCGCCATACAAGCTTCTGTTCCAGAGTTAACGAATCTGACCATTTCGACGCTAGGAACGGCATCAATGACCATTTCGGCTAAAACGTTTTCAAGAGCGCAGGGAGCGCCAAAACTTGTGCCTTTATCTAGGGCTGCGTGTAGTGCGGATATGACTTCTGGATGAGCATGACCACAAATAGCAGGTCCCCAAGTCCCAACATAGTCAATGTATTTGTTGCCGTCTACATCCCAAATATATGCGCCATTAACACGATCAAATACGATGGGTTGTCCACCGACGGATTTAAAAGCGCGAACGGGAGAACTGACTCCTCCGGGCATCAGGTTTTGAGCAGCAGCAAAGATTTCTTGTGATTTTGTGGTTTTAATTGTGGTGTTTACCAAGGGTATCTCCTCTGAGGTGGTGATTAAAATTGAGCTTCTATCTTAGGATAGGGTGAAAAGTTGCTTGTGAATTTCTCTGGTATGGGATTAGCTGAAAATGGTATCTTGAGTCAAAGAATTATTGTAAATTAACTGGTATGTCTTCTTCTGAACTGAAATCGCTTTCATCTGCTATCCCTGTGGAAAAAATTCGCTACGATGACAAGGGTTTAGTGCCGGCAATTATCCAAGATTATTTGGATGGAACTGTGTTAATGATGGCTTGGATGAATCGGGAATCGTTGCAAAGGACTTTGGACACTGGGGAAACTTGGTTTTGGAGTCGTTCCCGGCAGGAATTTTGGCACAAGGGCGCGACTTCTGGACATATTCAGAAGGTACAAACTATTCGTTATGACTGTGATAGTGATGCTCTGTTAATCGGGGTGGAGCAGTTGGGTGATGTAGCTTGTCATACTGGAGAACGTAGTTGTTTTCATCAGGTTGATGGCACGGTGACACCACCACCAGGGGATAGTTTATCACAATTGTTTGCGGTAATTTGCGATCGCCGCGATCGCCCCAATGAAGATTCTTATACCTGCAAGTTATTGGCTGGTGGTGATAATAAGATTTTGAAAAAGATTGGTGAGGAAAGCGCGGAGGTAGTCATGGCCTGCAAGGATGATGATGCCGATGGAATTGCTGGTGAAGTTGCAGATTTGTTTTATCATACTCTTGTAGCCTTAGCGCATCATCAGGTTGATTTAAAAGCAGTTTATCGGAAGTTGCAAGAAAGAAGGAAATAGGCGAATTTATGAATAATTGTCTGATAGCGTAGCGTGGCGCAAGCCATATCAGAATAACCACAACAAAAAATCTCCAAATAGTGAAAAGGTAACTTTATATAGCTTGTGCTACACTATCAGACAATTTCCCAATCTTCAATTTGTAACCCTTTAACTTGTTTAAATTCCCTGACATTGTGAGTAACTAAAATTAGATTATTCACTAAAGCAATAGAAGCAATTTGTATATCATTTGAACTAATAGGAGTTCCAGAATTTGCTAAATCAGCGCGAATTTTGCCATAATTTTCTGCACATTCATCATCAAAAGGTAAAGAAACAAATTGTTCTATGAATATTTTTTGCACATTTACAGCTTTTTGAGGATTATTACTACGCATAGAACCATAAAATAATTCAGCTTTGACTACAGAACAAACCGCAATTTTTTCAGGTTCTAAATTATCAAGATGATGATTAATGCTGAGAGATTTACCCTTGAGATACATGATACAAACATTCGTATCTAGTAAATAAATTAAAGAATCATTTTTCATTAATAACCTCAATTAAATCATCATCCGTTGCAAAATCAATATCAGCACAAGCACCATATAAATTAAGTAAACCGGCGGAATGGAGAATATTATTTTGGATTAAAAATTTTTTGAGTTCAGTGTCAGAAGGAAAGTTTAGTAAATCTTTTAGTTCATCAAAATCAATTAATCTGTCTCGAAAGGCTTCTAATACAAGATTATTCAGGATTTTTTGTGGTAAATTACCCCATTGATTTATGATTTTTGTTGTTAATTTATCTGGTAAATCAATCGTTACTTGCATAATTGGAAAATCTCCTAATGGTGCTTAGTTAATTATTTTAGCATAAATTTGTTAAAAGTTTAATGTCGTAATCAGGATATCCAGGATTTAAGGATTCACAGGATGTTATTTGTCTGAATCAGGATATCCAAGATTAGAGGATTTACAGGATGTTTTTTAGAAAATATAGGTTTTTGTGAATGATAGAAAATATATTTTTCTCTAAATCATAATTTATAATCATTAAACATTCACAGAAAATCTACAAATAACAATCCTGTACATCCTAAAATCCTGGTTATCCTGATATGGCTTGCGCCACGCTACGCTATCAGACAACCACAACAAAAAATCTCCAAATAGTGAAAATGTAACTTTACCTATTTGTTAATAACTAAAAACTTCAGAGGAATATTATTAGCTTCCCAGTATTCTTTGGCTGAATTTAAAATATCCAATGCTATTTGGTACTGTGTCGGTTCAGCTTGAGCAAAGATATCAGCATGATGATATAATATCACATATCTTTGAGCCGGACACCATGTTAAATCGGTGATACATTCATCAAAAGCATCCCAGTTAGCGCCGAAGTATGGAGGAATTTCCATTGCTTCAGCAGCTTGTTTTAAAAATGTTTGTTTGTTATTAATTTTTTTACCATCAAGATAAAAAACTTTATGATTCATAGATTTATGGTGAGGAAATAGGTTAGCAAAATTGTCTGAATCAGGTGGTTATCGAGCGAAGTCAAGATAATGTCCACCGATTACAGGATTTACAGGATGATAAAATATAAAATGGACGATTGTTAATAAAAATCTATAAATCTTAAAATCATGTAGATGATAATTTTAACTTTGTTCAAGTATTGTGTTATAATTAATTCAGAGTTAGAAGAGTAAAAATATCATGATTTTAGCTGTTAAAAATGCTCTTTCCACAATTGCACCCAAGTTAACTTATGATGTGTTAATTGAAAACCAAGAAGATGGCACTGTGAAAGCGACATTATTAAGTTTACCAGAATGTCAAGGTTTAGGTGCGAATAAAGAGGAAGCATTAAATAATCTGATTCAGCTTTTTCAAGCACGAAAACCAGAAATAGTAACTTTAGAAATTGAACCAGATAAAACAGAACATCCTTGGCTGAAATTTTCAGGAATGCACAAGGATAATCCTCTTTTTGGTGAAACACTGGAATATATAAAAAATGAAGGTAATGCTTGGGATGTGCTAGAGGCATTAACAGGAACTATTGAAGCACCAAGTGATTGGTCAAGTCAACATAATCACTATTTATATGGTACTCCTAAACATGACAATGAGATCAGAGAATGAATCAGGAAAGACTATTTTTAGATACGGTATTTATTCAGGCTCTACTAAATAAGAATTATCAATACCATACTCAAGCAAAAGCATTATTACCAAGGGTGAAAAATGCCGTTGAAGTATGGATAACAGAAACCGTTTTGATAGAAGTTGGTAATGCTTTAAGTGCAGTGAACCGCACAGCATCAGTTCAGTTTATTAATCAGTGTTATCAAACAGATAATATCAAAGTCGTTAGTGTAGATTCATCGCTTCTTATGCGTGCGCTGGAACTTTATCACAGTCGTCAAGATAAAGATTGGGGTTTAACGGATTGTATCTCATTTGTTGTTATGAAAGATCAGGGGTTAATTTATGCTGTAACGGCTGATATTCATTTTGTTCAAGCTGGTTTTGTGGCTTTATTAAGGAAGCTAGAGAATTAATTTACTCTGAGGATTTTCAGGATATTTTTTGTCTGAATCAGGATGTCCACCGATTAAAGGATTAACAGGATGATAAAATATAGAATGGACGATTGCTAATAAAATTCTATAAATCTTAAAATCATGTAGATGATAATTTTAACTTTCTTCAAGTATTGTGTTATAATTAATTCAGAGTTAGAAGAGTAAAAATATCATGATTTTAGCTGTTAAAAATGCTCTTTCCACAATTGCACCCAAGTTAACTTATGATGTGTTAATTGAAAATCAAGAAGATGGCACGGTTAAAGCGACATTATTAAGTTTACCAGAATGTCAAGGTTTAGGGAATACAGAAACGGAAGCAATAGAACAATTAGATAAAATTTTGCAAGTTCGTTTAGGAAATGCTAAGATTGTGACTTTAGAGATTGTCGCACCAAAAACAGAAAATCCTTGGCTAAAAATAGCGGGTAAATATAAGGATGATCCGCAATTCGATCAAATGCTAGAATATATAGAAGAATATCGTCGTGAACTAGATGTAATTAATGAATAAAGGTTAATAAAGAAGTGGATAATTTAAGAATATTAGATACAGATCATCTATCTTTATTACAGAGAGGCAATTCATTAATTAGACAGCGATTAACTATGTTCAATCCTGAAAATATTGCCATAACTGTTATCACCGCTACAGAACAACTACGGGGAAGACTGAATATTATTAACAGGTGTGAATCAGCGAATGAATTAGTTTTAGCTTATGCTAGGTTAGAGGATACATTAGAAGACATAAATAGTCTAAATGTCCTACATTTTAGCGAAGCTGCGGGTAATATTTACACTGAATTAGTTAAGCAAAAAATCCGCGTTGGTACTCAAGATTTACGCATTGCTGCAATTACATTATCAGTCAAGGGGATTTTAGTAACTCGTAATTTTAAAGATTTTGAAAAAGTTCCTAATTTGCGTTTAGAAGATTGGAGTATTAGTGAATAATGTCTGAATCAGGATTACCAGGATTAACAGGATGTTTTTTAGAAAATATAGGTTTTTGTGAATGATAGAAAATATATTTTTCTCTAAATCATAATTTATAATCATTAAACATTTACAGAAAATCTACAAACTACAATCCTGTACATCCTTAAATCCTGGTTATCCTGATTCTGACAACCACAACAAAAAATCTCCAAATAGTGAAAATGTAACTTTACCTACCTGAGTTCGATGTAAGAAAACCAGCTAAAAATGAGTATTCAAAAGGGTTAGAGGCTTTTCTGGAAAGAGCCTATATTCTCAATAAACATTAATTATTGAGAATTAATAGGAAACCAGCCTAGATTTAAGTAAATTT
>NZ_JAQMTJ010000116.1:0-21527 GCF_028330815.1 Dolichospermum lemmermannii CS-548 | reverse complement strand
GGTCTCTATTTGTTTTTCGGCTGGTGGTCATGGCTAGTTTTAATTCGCTCAATTGCTTGTCTATATTGAGTTTCCCATGATTATTGACCTCTGCAAATACCCCCTTGACAATTTCCCCTTTTCCTTAACTTGTCACCAATGCTTGATGACCGACTTCCAAAGGTAAGAAAATTGTTAATACTTCCCCATTTTGAGGGCGTTGACGCACAATCAACTTTCCACCAATTGCTTGAAATAAATGCTTAGTTGCTGCCATATTTAAACTAATTGCCCCTGTTTCCGGCTGAAACATTAATAATTGACCTAAAGATCTACGAATTGGTGGTGTTGTTGTATAGCCTTTATCTTGACAATCAAACTGAGGAGATAATTGCAATTTTAGCTGATCACCAGCAGTCATTACTTGCACCTGAATACAACTACCAGCAGGTAAACTGCGAGTAAAATTCTCTATTAAACCAGTAAGTACCCGGTCTAACATCGCCGGATTACTAACCACCGTGGGGAATTGCTTCGGTAAAACCACATTTAAAGTTAAATTACGCCGAGTTGCTGCTTGTTGCCAACGGGGAATACTTTGCAGTAAAATATCCTCTAAACACATTGGGGTCAAGTGTGAATTAGCCAATTTTAAAGGTTGTGATAAATTCTCTAATTCTGCTGCTTTAAATAATAACTCCATCCGGTCAATTTGCTCAGTACATTCATGATCAATAACTTCTAAACGACTGATCACATTCCCCGGCAAATCCTGCCGTTTTAATAGTAACCGTGTCATCATCCGAATAGTTGTCAATGGAGTACGAACTTCATGGGCAAAGGCTTGGAGTAATTCTATGTCAGAACGAGATGGAGATTTTGGCAGTGGAGTTGGTGAATGAAAATGTGATGAAGTATGTGTAACTGGATTATTTTCTGTAATTGTTAATTCTTGAAGTAATAACTGACTAAATTGAATTATAGTGTGATAATCTGGTGCAACCAAAGGATAGTTTTGTACCTGAATATCTAAATCAGCAAACAATTCTGGATTAGTTAAAACTACCCTAGCACCTAAAGATTGCCAAGCTTTTTTTACTATTTCCGGTTCAAAGGAAAACAAAAACTCTTTTTTACCATTTTGATGTTCCCCCAAAACCAAAACTAATCTAAATTTATCTGTAAACACCAAACAAAACTGTTCCGCACCCAAAGGATCAGCCGGTAATAAAGGTAAGATAGATTCTTGAAAAGTAGTATTATCGGAAGTATTTGTTTCTATATTATTTATATTCCGCGCCATTTCTGATGGCATAATGAATGGCATCAACGCCAAAGGGTTAAAAGGTCTGGCTGTAAAAGTTACCGTTTGTAACCGTTGTGTTAGTTGGGGGTGACTAAATAAAGGTGCAGGTGCGGCTAATACCAAACCTGGAGTAGTATCAGGTGAAGTTGCAGCTAAAGTTTTCAACAGCAAGTTTTCCGTGGCTGCGAGACTGACACGCCATTGCTGTTCTGCTTTAGCCGAGGAACACTCAGCAAGATGAGATTGATTTTCAGATAAAACTTCCTTGAGACTTGGCAAAATCCATTCGTACACAGGTTTTCACCTCTTGATTGCTTCAGCAGCTAATGGTGGCTATATTAGACATTTGCAGACTATATCTACGAGATTATCGTCATTAGTGTGAAGATAGAAAGTGGTATAACCGAACAATTCAGGTGCAATATCCTCTCTTTGTCAGTTGTCAGTTGTCAGTTGTCAGTTGTCATTGGGAAGAAATATTCCCCCACTTCCCCCACTTCCCCCACTTCCCCCACTTCCTCCACTTCCCCCACTTCCCAGTCCCCAGTCCCCAATTATCAATCCCAAAAAAGATGCGGCTGAGTCTCTATGATAGAGAATATAGAGATAGTGGCTATCAGTGAGCATCAAACCGTCAATATTCTATAGCCATGAGTACAATTAAATTGGCTCTTTTCAATAAAAGCGTTTTAATTTAGTTATTGGAAAGTTGTCATATTGTCAGTTATCCAGGTATTTGGTTTATGACTTTTGGGTGTAGCAATTTAATTCTTTTTTAAGATTTGCTCCTGGGCATCACTCACAGTAAAATCCATCACTTCAAGTATTCAATTTTGGAAATCAACATGAAAAAGCTCATTCCTTTTCTCGTTAGTAGCGTTTTATTAGCTGGTATGGTTGGTTGTCAAGAAGCACCAAAAACAGGTTCAGAAACTACTGGTACTACCAGTGAAACTCCTGCTGTACCAGCCAAACCCGCTTCTGATACGACGCGGATTATAGATAATTCTACTGCAACTCCTACTGCAACTCCTTCTGCAACTTCTACATCTACAACCGACTTAAAAACTGAAATTAGCAAAAAACTAAAAGCCAGTTTACCTGAGAATAAGTTGGAAGTAGTCAACAAAAATGGGGCAATTATCCTTAAAGGAACAGCAACTTCTCAGCAAGAAATCACACAAGCTGAAACTTTAATCAAGGAAGTAGCTGGTGTGAAAAGTGTCAAAGTAGAAGCTAAAGTGAAGACAGAGAAAAAACCTTAGTCATTCTATTTTATCCCATTGGGATAGTGAATTGGTTTTGCAATCATCTATTTTTCAAATGGGTATAACTTGAGATTAAAATCTATCAGGGCTTACTTTAGTTAGTAAGTCCTGTTTTTGGGGATTTTCTACCCATTTCTTCATCACCAATTACCCATTAAAAATATGTACGATACTAGTTGTGTAATTCCCATTATTAAATCTCCCAAAGATTATCAAGCATATCGAATTAGTCCCCGTGACTCTAACCGATTAGCAATTATCTTTGATTCTGCCAGTGCTAATACTTCTTTAACTTGTTGTGTGGAAATCTTTGATGTTGGTGGACAAACACCACCAAATCGGCATCAATGGGCTGTAGAAATGTTTTTTATCCTTAAAGGAGAAGGCATTGCAATTTGTGATGGGAAAACAGTAAATATCAAAGCTGGAGATAGTTTGTTAGTACCACCAACAGGGACACATTTAATTAAAAATACTGGTAAAAATCGTCTTTATGCCTTAACAATTATGGTTCCTGATGAGGATTTTTCAGAACTAATTCGCAGTGGTATTCCTGTGGAATTAGATGCTGAAGATATGACTATTCTGGGAAGATTAGATTCTTTGAAGTTTTTTTAAGTAAGTAGGTAGACGGGAAAAATTGTTGTTATGGCAAGGGAACTTAATTCTTGGGAAATTTTGGCATTGGGATATACAGCACTTTCCGGTGTTATGAGATACATATCCAGCGGGCAAGATGCCCGCACTACAAAAGTTTCATAATTCATGTTTTTTTGCTCTCTTTTTTATAATTGTGAAAAAAGATTTTGCCAATCAATGATAGTCGGTCTATCTCCTTGATTGACTATTTCAAAAACTTTGTTAATAGAATTTTGATAAAATAAACTTTCTACACAAGTTGCAGCTACATCAATTCGGCTAGTATCACCGGAAATTGTATCTCCTTTTCCAAAAATGACGTTTAATTTACCTTCACTTGTGGCTTTGAGTAGGGTATTGAGATCATAGGATGTATAAGGGCCATCGGTTAAACGTCCGGGACGAATGATAGTATAAGGGATTCCCGAATTAATAATGGCTTGTTCTCCTTTTTCTTTAGCATCAAGTACACCAAAAAGATTCAAAATATTAAAAGGAAATTGATGTTTACGGAGAATTCCGCAGGAAGAAACAAACACGAAGCGGTTTAAGTTTTTTGGTGCTGCGGAGATCAGATTAATTACACCTTGAGTATCAACTTTAGTCGGGGTATTTTTCGCTTTGTCTTCTAGAAATTGGGGATTAAATGCAGTTATTACCAATTCGATCATATTGGGGGTTTGATTAAATTCCCATCTTGCGGAGGGAAAAGCGGTAGTTCCTGTACAACAAATAATGGCGGTAATATTTGCCATTGCTGCTGTCAATGTGCTGGGTTTACAGATATCACCAATTGCAATTTCTACTTTGTTATTAAACATTTTTGTGGCTTTTTCGGCATTCCTGGTGAGAATACGAACTGGTAAGCCTTTTTCTAATAGTTTACTAACTACAAGTTGTCCAACTCCACCGGTAGAACCAACAACTAAGATCAGATTTTCACTAGTATTCATAAATGGAAGATCTCTGGAATAGGGTATATTTAATCTACAATAATTTTGGTTTTACCTTTATGTCCATGAATTAAGGCAATTTGTTCCCATCCTTGAGTATACCAGGCTGTGGATTTAGGTACTTTCAACCATTGCATAACTGCAATATTAGCAGAATGTTGACTAATATATTGATGGAAAAGTTGAAAATAACATCCTATGGCAACTATACCAGAAATGTTGATACCTGTTACATCTTGATCCCTTACTAGTTTAAAACTTTGGAGATGATAATTATTTCGTGAGTTTTCCCCAAATACTAATTTTCTCCCTCTTTGATTTTGCAGTTGTTGAAAAGATGGTAGAGATGGAAAGGTGGCATAACTGGAATGTGGTAAAATTCTAGCAATCGCTACTTGTCCATCTGGTAAAATAAAACCACCACCTATAATCTGCTGCAATGGTTTTGCTTCAGGTTCAATTAACCAAAATGTTTGCTGATTTGGTTGCATAAGCATATTTTTCTGCTTTTTATATCGGGATAAATTAGAAGTATTATATGATATGCGTTAAGATTTAAATCAGTAATATCTAGAGACTTAAAATTTATGGTTAAGAAAATTCGCCGAGTTTCCAAAGTTATCCACAAGTCACGCGATAAAGAATTTTTTCACCAAGCAGGAACTCCACCAGGAACAATCATTGTTGATGAAAATGCTGAACAACCAATTATTTTTCTGATTGACTATAACCAAACTCAACTGATTCAGAAACAAATAAGTTATCCAGAAGAATGTCTTAATTATTTGGATACAGAATCCGTTTCTTGGGTAGATGTTCAAGGTTTAGGTAGTACAGATATTTTGCATCGTTTAGGTCAAACTTTTGATTTACATACTCTAATTTTAGAAGATATTGTCAACATGGTAGAACGACCAAAAATCGAGGATTATGAAGAGCAATTAGTGATTATTGCCCACATGGTTGTACCTAATCATAATAATGGCGGTTTCTATAGTGAACAAGTGAGTTTAGTTTTAGGTAAATATTATGTTTTGACAGTGCAAGAAGAACCAGAACATGATTGTTTTGATGGGGTGAGAATGAGAATTAATAAGAATAAAGGTATTATCCGCAGACAAAATAGTGATTACTTGGCTTATTCTTTATTAGACGCAATTATTGATGGATTTTTCCCAGTTTTAGAACTGTATGGGGAAAGAATTGATGATTTAGAGGAGGAAGTAATCGTTAATCCTAGTCAACAAACATTGCAAAAAATATATCAAATTCGGCGGGAATTATTACAACTACGTCGTGCAATTTGGCCACAAAGAGATGCAATTAATTCTTTAATTAGAGATGGTAGTGAATTAATTAGTGATGATGTGAGAATTTATCTAAGAGACTGTTATGATCATGCAGTCCAAGTGATGGATATAGTGGAAACTTATCGAGAATTAGTGGCTGGTTTAATGGATGTTTATTTATCAGCAATTAGCAATAAAATGAATGAAATCATGAAACTGCTGACGGTGGTTTCTTCTATTTTTATTCCTTTGACTTTTATTGCTGGGGTATATGGGATGAATTTCAATACCGAAAAATCACCCCACAATATGCCGGAATTAAATTGGTATTGGGGCTACCCGCTATGTTTAGGAGTAATGGCGTTAGTGGCAATCAGTTTACTATACTTTTTTTGGCGACGGGGTTGGTTGACTAATTCTGTTAATTTTCAAAAAGATATTCATCGCTAAATTTGATAAAATAGAGACGTTTGATTAAACATCTCTAAGTGGTGAATGCAATTAAATAACAGGGGCTGCTGTAAATATAAACCACAGCAACAATGCTAGAACTAAAACACCAATTTTCACAAGCAGATACGTATAAGCATGAGGGATCAGCAAATTTTGGGTTGTCATATTCCACCTCTACCTACTAGTGCTTAACTAGTTATTTAACAAAAGGAGTATTTTTCTCAATACCTTTGGCATTTTTGTTACGAATCAAGGCTTTTTCCAATTTGGTGAAGGTATTGTTTATTAACTCCATTCTCTTATGTTCCTATTATCGCTTAAAAATTGGCTAGTACCGCAGGGCAGAATTAAAAATTAATAATTAAAAAGGAGACGATACAGGCTTTTTAAGTATTTTTAATTATTTTTAATTATGAAAAAACTCAGTACAAATATTTGTGCGCCGGAAAGTGCTGTAAGTAGCAAGTTTTGGGTGAAGATTTAGACCCCACCCTCTTGCCAGTTCTTTGTTTCCTCTGTAAGAATGGAATTTCAAATTACTGTAATTGAAAACCGAGATTATTCATCAATACAATTAGGAATACCTAAAACTGCACAAGGAAAATTATGACCTAGTGTTTCAATCAGCGGATGATTGATAGATTTGCAGCCTAAAAATAGAATATCAGCAGTTTCTAATTTCACAACCTGATTAAGTTCTTTAACAATGTTACCAAACCGTAAATGAGATTTAAATGAACCCTGCCATTCTTCGGCTAAAGTTTTTGCTTGCCAAAGAATTCTATCTGCTTCCTGGAGATAAGTTCTCGATTCTCTTTCTAACTGCGGTAAAATTGCTGTTCTTTTGGGTTGGTTTAATCGCAACGTGACTGGCTTTGATATATTACTTAATTGGCATTCTAATTGAGCTTTATTATCAGCAACATTGAATATATCAACATACTGATAATTGCAGTTTTCTTCTACTACATAAACAGCTTGAACTGTAACTTGCGAGTTAGTTGCTAAACTCGTTTGGTAGGCAATCCAACAGGCAATATCTAGGGCTGTATGACTTTGAGGTGAACCATTATAGCCGACAATTAAGTTAGCTGATTTTGTCTGGGAACCTCTTTTAGCAAATGATTTTTGAGTCTCTGGTAATAGCACCATTTGTTCAATTAAGTCATCACGACCTATCGCACTTTGCAAACGTGCCAACATTGTTTTGATTTTCACAGTTTTAACTTCTCTCCCTTGAAACGATTAACCAACGAGAAGCAGGGATAACAATTTTAGATATTAGATTTATCTTAAATCCAAAATCCGCAATTGATTAAGGAAGCCCCAATCATAACTGGTGTTACAGCCAAAGTTTTGGAGGTTCCTTCCATTGCCGACGGAGTTAGCTGACGGGCTAAGACTGGAAGGTGTCTCTCATAAGATTAGCCCCAAATACTTGGTTCCTCCGCTTCAAATTCAGCTTTCATGAATTTGGATTAGGCTACCCACTAAAAATATAGTAATACTATTACACTAGGTTTAGATAAAGTCAAGTTTAAGAATATTGAGGATATGCTTGTAGTGAGCAGCTTAATTACTGATTTCCCCTATTTTCTCTAATATTTAATGATTTAAACTACTTCAACTTAGCAAAAATTTAGAAGTCAGAATTTAGCCATAATTCATTGTTAAACTATGTTTAATGGCTATTTACCAAAGTTTAGGAAAAATTAACTTCTGGTTTTATCCCTCTGCTACTGTGTTCATCATACTTATTGGTTGTTACTGTTAAGCTTATCATTAGCTAGTAGTCTGTCAAATTTATTTTGACGGGTTTTTGGTAGTGCGGGCCGAAAAGCCCGCGTGAGCGAGACGCTCACACTACAGTCCATCATTTTTATCTTGACAAACTACTAGTGTTTGTTAACAATGCTAATTTTTGCAGAGTCATTAGCATTTTTTAGCACTTCGTTTACTAATAACTTGATATATGCTGATTTAATTTCGCGTAAAGACGCTAAGAATAATTTTACATCTTTGTTTGAAATCAATAATCATCAATAACATCAGAACGGTGGGGGAGTTATTGACGCAGTAATTTTTCTTTTTTGAAATTTAAAAAATTGTGCATTTTATGTTTATCTCATTTATGAATTGAATAAAAGAGCAGCTAAGATACCCAACCAATAAGATAATAACCAACGCTTGTGTGTTAGAATCATAATCCAGTTCCCTAGTTGTAAAAATTTTCAAATCTACAATTCCAGATTCCAGATTTGAAAAGAAAATCGTAACGTTTTGTTAAGTTAAGTCAAGCAACCTTAAGACCTGTATAGATAGGCAGATCAAGGGGAATCGGAGGATGGTAAGCTATATGGTGAAATATAAAAGTGACTTAGGACGAAGTGTTAAATGGGTGTTTCCTTAACGGCTCCTCTCCTCCTTAGGGCCGCTCGTGGTGAACAAGTAGATCGTCCCCCTGTATGGATGATGCGACAAGCGGGACGCTATATGCAAGCATACCGGGATTTGCGGGACAAATATCCTTCATTCCGCGATCGCTCGGAAATTCCCGAAGTAGCAATCGAAGTTTCCCTCCAACCCTGGAGAGCTTTCCAACCCGACGGAGTAATTTTGTTTTCCGATATTGTCACCCCCTTACCAGGAATGGGGATTGAGATGGATATTGCGGAAGGGAAGGGACCGATTATTTATTCGCCCATACGCACTCAAGAACAAATTGAACAACTGCGTCCTCTAGAACCAGAAGCAGCACTGCCGTTTATCAGAACGATTTTGCAAGCATTACGGCAGGAAGTAGGCAATCAATCAACGGTGTTAGGCTTTGTTGGCGCACCTTGGACTTTAGCAGCTTATGCGGTGGAAGGTAAGGGTTCTAAAACCTATTCCATCATCAAAAACATGGCCTTCTCAGATCCGACAATTCTCCATCAGCTACTCACAAAATTAGCAGATTCTATTGCTGATTATGTCCGCTATCAAATTGATTGTGGCGCTCAAGTAGTACAAATGTTCGATTCTTGGGCAGGACAATTAAGCCCTCAAGATTATGATACCTTTGCGCTACCTTATCAAAAAATGGTGTTTGAAAAGGTCAAAGCAACTCATCCTGACACACCATTAATTTTGTTGGTGACAGGTAGTGCGGGACTTTTAGAAAGAATGGCTACCTCTGGTGCTGATATTATTACTGTAGATTGGACAGTAGATATGGCGGATGCTAGAGCCAGATTAGGTAAGCACGTAAAAGTACAGGGTAATCTTGATCCGGGTGTGTTATTTGGTTCTAAGGAATTTATCCGCGAGCGTGTTTTGGACACCGTTCGCAAAGCCGGCAACTGGGGACATATCCTCAATCTCGGCCATGGTGTACTTCCAGAAACACCAGAAGAAAATGTGGCTTTCTTCTTTGAAACCGCGAAAAACCTCAACGCTTTGGTTTAGTTTTTTGGGTGGGTTTTTTGCCCACCTGATTTTTATTAAACGCAAATGAGGAAATAACGAACCACTCCAGGCACAGAGGACACAGAGAGAAATTTCTGTTATTTCTGAATAGGTTAACAGTAACATCCTGTACATCCTTAAATCCTGGACATCCTGATTCTGACTAAGTAGGTTAGCATTGAAAATCGTCGTTATGGCAAGGCAAGAGGCAAGAGGCGATTTTACTTTTCGTTACATATTACTCTTCGAGAAGCCGCTCCGCGTCTACGGTTTTTTTCCGTTCACCTAATTAAATATTTTTCTGTAATCTTTAGATTTTACAGTCCTTGACGCATAGACTCACCACCAAGGCTTTACTGTAATTTTACCCTAATTAATCAAGATTTACGCAAAATCTCTCAAAACCTCATTTCTCTGCGTCCTCTGTGTCTCTGCGGTTCGTTTCCAAAAAATATATTCAGTTAACTAACACCCAGATCCCCGATTTCTTTAAGAAGTCGGGGATCTATCTTCTCAAATCATGCTACAATTACGCACTGACCTCAACCATCCCCAAAAACCCCAACATCCAATTTCATGACCAAAAAACGCATTTTAGTTACAGGTGCAAGTGGCTGTATCGGTCACTATATCAGTGAAGCCTTAATTGAAAACACCAATCACGAATTGTATCTACTAGTTAGAAACCCGAATAAACTCCAAGTTGATATCACAGCCCGTCCCGGTATCACCGTTCTCCAGGGTGATATGCAGGAAATTGGTAAATTCTCTAATTTACTCAAAACCATTGATATTGCCGTATTAACAGCCACTTCTTGGGGTGGTGAGGGCATTTTTGATATCAATGTCTTCAAAACTCTAGAATTAATGAGTTTGTTAAATCCTGAAAAATGTGAACAGGTAATTTATTTTTCCACTGCGAGTGTTTTGAACAACGATAATAAACCACTTAAAGAAGCGGGAGAAATTGGGACAGATTATATCCGTTCTAAATATGATTGTTTACATCAAATTGAAAAATTAGCAATTTTTCCCAAAATTACCACGGTTTTTCCTACCTTAGTATTAGGTGGTGATGATAAAAAACCCTACTCTCATCTCACATCTGGTATTCCTGAAGTTACTAACTATATTAATCTCATTCGTTTTTTACAAGCAGATAGTAGTTTTCACTTTATTCATGGTAAAGATATTGCCACAGTTATCCAATATTTAATTGATTATCCCCCACAACAGGGAGATCCACGCCGATTTGTTTTAGGACAATCAGCATTAACTGCTAATCAAGCCATTGAAGAAGTTTGTGCTTATTTAAATAAAAAGATTTATTTCCGCATTCCTCTATCTTTAGGTTTAGCCAATGTGATTATTGTTTTATTCCGCATTCAAATGGCGGCTTGGGATCGATTCTGTATGAATTATCGTCATTTTAGCTATGCTAATGCTATTAATCCTAGCAGTTTCAATTTACCAAATTACTGTGCAAAAATGAGTGATGTTTTGAAAATTAGCGGTGTAAAAGCTGGGAATTAAGCTATTTCAGACATTAGCCCTTGCAACTACTATAATGATGTTAGTGAGCTATGAGAACAAGTCATGCCTGAGCTAAAAGTTACTATCAGTGAAACCACACACAAAACCCTGCTAACAATGGTAGAGGACTCTGGTGAGACAATTCAATCAGTTTTAGATAGAGCTATTGAAAATTATCGCAGGTCTAAAGAGAAGAAGCTGCATGATTTATTTGCTAGATATTAATTAATTATTGTCTGAATCAGGATGTCCAGGATTAAAGGATTAACAGGATGAAAATAGGGATTAATTTATGATATTTTTTTAAGTTTAGGACTGACATATAAGTTAGGAGTTTTGCAGCTTCTAAACTCTGTTGGGCTTTGAGGAGGAGTTCCCGTTGTTCGTCGGTCATAGAAGAACGCCTTCTTTACGGATATTACGCAGCAAAGATCCATTGCGGGTTTGATAGTGGGTTTCGTCCATGAAAAGACAGCTAATGACAACATCATATTCTAGGGAAAGATCAGCGATCGCTTTACCTGTGCGTTTGATTTCTTCACCGGGGTTAACAGGAGGCTTCAGCACCACTAACACATCTATATCTGATCCAGGTTCTGCATCACCACGGGCTTGAGAGCCAAAAAGGGTGAGGTGTTGTAAGCGATAGCGTAAGCGCTGACTTGTCAGTTCGCCATACAGGTCAGTGAGTTCTTGTTTCAGGCGAGTGAGAATAGTTTTTAGGTTAATATTCATAGGTATGAGAGCGATACCTTAGGTAAGCTACGCTAACGCTCTCCTCTAGTTTATCTCATGCAATCGCTTGACTCGCTGAAGGTATCGCTTCCATGCAAATAAAAAAGGCAGAAGTCATGAAAGAATGAACCACGAAGGAACGAAGGAAGCGAAGGGAAGAGAGTTTTAAAGGTATTTTGCGTAATTTCTAATCATGTAACTTTACAATGAGAGCGATTAGTTGATTCTGGAAATAGGTTTATATTATTTTCCTTAACTTCACTAGCACTTCTTTTTCTAAACCTGTGGACCAACGGTATTTTTCGCCATCGTGTTTGTAGCGACTAACCTTTTCTTTGAGAGTTTCTATAGATTTGATCAGGTGTTGGACATCTTGTATAGTTTTAACATCTCTAAGGACATGAGCAGTCTTTAAGTAATAGCTTGCTATCACATCTGCTTCTTCCCGCGATGCATGATGATCTCGATGATATTTGTGGATCTTACCATCCATTTCTTCAAAATAGGACGCTAGACTTCTTACCAGGGCTAAATCTAGCTCATCTAGTTTTTTAGTTTCAGTATTAATATCTTGCTGACTTGACTTAGGAGGAACTTCTGGTTCAGAAATAAACGCGGAGGTTCGCAAAGGTTCTGAATTTTGAGATTCAGCATTACCAAGGATATATTCTAATGTTTTAACACAATCCAGAAAAGATATGATATTGCGAGCAATTACCTGCTTTGTATGGATATTAATGATTCCATAGCTAGAACCTTCATTAACTACAGCATAATCTCCCTGTACTGTAACATAAGCATTTGTATCTATTCTTTTTATGTCACTCATAGTATTTAGCAAAGTAAAGATATGACCGTTATAACATACATGATATTACAGGCATTAGTTTTAAATTGTCAACGAATTGGCAGCTTACGAATACGTACAGAGTTATCATCAACTGTCAGGGCTGAACCTTGAGTAAGTTCTTCCTCTAACTGAGGTAAAACTTCCAACAATCTTTGTGTAATCACATCAGGCTTTGCAGAAGATAACCGCAATGTCACCAAACTTGGTTGGTTATACTTACCAACAGCTATCAACATCGAAAAATCTAAGTCTTGGGTGATAATAATTCGACCTTCAACTCTTGCAAGTTCCAAAATATCTATATCAGCCGCAGTTGCAGGGAGCAAATCTGTACTCCGCAAAATTTCATAGCCCTGCAATTTTAAAGCTGCAACTGTTAGAGGGGAAATATGCACATCAGCAAGAAAGCGAAGATTATTCATGCTGAAGGAATACCTACAATTTTATCTGAAACAGTCCAAGCTGCGTAGTTAAGCGCCTGTCGAATATCTTCATCTTCTAATTCTGGATAAGCAGCTAAAACTTCCTGAACCGAAAGGTTACTAGCCAGTAATTTCAACACAAAGCCCACAGTAATCCGCATTCCTCGAATTGTTGGTTGTCCAAGGCAAACATTAGGATTAATAGTAATGCGATCTAATTGAGCCAGCACTGTGGGACTCCTGAAATATAAAAATTCTTTCTCTATTTTCACATACAACCAGGCAAATTGATAAAAAAGTCAATTAGCTTTAACTAGCTAAAGCAGGAATCTTTAAAGGTACAAGAGCTTTATGCAGTACACTAGGTTTTGCACTTAAATATACTTCCCGGCAATTACTCTCATTGTATCCAACCACAACCGCGCCTATAGTTGTACCAATTTCTGGATACATTTCTGGACTCATCCCCCCTTCATCTAAAAAGTCAGGGATTTTGATCAACCCCTTAACTGAAGAATCATCAATATTGACAAAAACGCCAAAGGGTGTATGAAATTCTACTTTTCCCAGAACAAACTGACCTAGCTTATATTTAGATTTAATATTTTCCGAACTTGTACTATCCATAAAAAATTATCTTCACCCAAGTTGCTAGTTACTCTTATCCTACTATTAAATTACCTAAATTTTTAATAACGAACCACAGAGGCACAGAGAACACAGAGAAAAAACATGAGTAATTTTGGAATGGGAAGGAAGTATCAAGTCGAGGTTTGTACAAGTGATGATACGTAATTAGTGAGAAAATCCCAGTCTTCATCCTGTAAATCCTTAAATCCTGGTCATCCTGATTCAGACATCCTCCCATACAACAGGCTTGATAAAAAAGTCAATTAGTCTGAATTTTTAGTTACAGTTAGATCACAAATAAATCGTGAGGGGTGATACTATGCGTGTTTTGCTAGTTTATCCAATATTTCCAAGCACATTTTGGTCTTATGAGAAAATTCTGGCGCTAGTTGACAGAAAGGTATTGTTACCACCTTTGGGTTTGGTGACGGTAGCGGCAATTTTGCCCCAAGAATGGGAATTTAAGCTTGTAGATCGTAACATTCGCGCCGCCACAGAAGCAGAATGGGCATGGGCAGATATGGTGATTTTCTCCGCCATGATTGTCCAAAAACAAGACTTACTGGAGCAAATTCGGGAAGCGAAAAGACGCGGTAAATTGGTGGCTTTGGGCGGTCCTTATCCTACCTCCACACCCCATGAAGTGGAAGCAGCAGGGGCAGATTACCTGATTCTTGATGAAGGGGAACTGACTTTACCCATGTTTGTGGAAGCTGTGCAACGGGGAGAAAAATCGGGAGTTTTCCGGGCTGCTGAAAAACCTGATGTCACTGGTACACCCATTCCCCGTTTTGATTTATTAGAGTTTAATGCCTATGATATGATGTCGGTGCAGTTTTCGCGGGGTTGTCCCTTCCAGTGCGAATTTTGCGACATCATTGTTTTATATGGTCGCAAACCTAGAACGAAAACTCCTGCACAACTTTTAGCCGAGTTAGATTATCTCTATGATTTAGGTTGGCGACGGGGTGTGTTTATGGTGGATGATAACTTTATTGGCAATAAGCGCAATGTGAAATTGTTGCTGAAAGAGTTAAAAGTTTGGATGGCAGATCATCAATATCCCTTCAATTTTGACACAGAAGCTTCCATTGATTTGGCACAAGACCAAGAAATGATGGAGTTGATGGTTGACTGTGGATTTAAAGCCGTATTTTTGGGGATTGAAACCCCAGACGAAGATAGTTTACAACTAACTAAGAAATTTCAAAATACTCGCAGTTCCTTAACTGAGTCGGTAGAAACCATTATTAGAACTGGACTGCGGCCAATGGCTGGGTTTATTATTGGTTTTGATGGTGAAAAAGCGGGTGCAGGCGATCGCATTGTCCGTTTTGCTGAACTTGCAGCGATTCCTTCTACTACCTTTGCCATGTTGCAAGCGTTACCCAATACCGCTTTATGGCATCGGCTGACCAAAGAAGGCAGATTGCGGGAAAATCAAGACGGGAACATCAATCAAACTACATTGATGAATTTCATTCCTACCCGTCCTCTAGAAGAATTGGCTAGAGAATATGTGGAAGCTTTCTGTGCTTTGTATGACCCTACTGCTTATTTAGATCGCACCTATCGCTGTTTTATGATGTTGGGTTCTCCCAAATGGACAGCACCAGCAAAAACACCAGAATGGGTAGTTGTCAGAGCCTTATTAATTGTAATTTGGCGACAAGGATTTAAACGACAAACTCGTTGGAAATTCTGGCATCACTTCTTTAGTATTCTCAAGCATAACCCCAAGGTAATTGAACAATACGTTTCTACCTGCGCTCACATTGAGCATTTTATGGAATATCGGCAAATTGTCCGTGATGAAATCGAAAGTCAATTAGCTGAATATTTAGCCCAAGGTGCAGAAACACCTTATGTACCTGTTAAGGAAAAAGCAGAAGCTGTAGTTTAATAATACCCAGATACCCGACTTCTTTGAGAAGTCGGGGATCTATTTTGTGATCGGCAAAGTCACGGTAAATGTTGAACCTACTCCCAGTTGACTATTGACTGTAATTTCTCCTCTGTGGGCGATAACGCACTGTTTGACGATTGTTAATCCTAAACCACTACCAGGAATGATTCCCACATTTTCTCCTCTGTGAAATGGTTGAAATAGTTGTTTTTGATCGGTTTCTGTCATCCCAATTCCCTGATCTTGAAATTTTAAAATTACGGTTTTTTCTTGTTTGATTAATTCAAATAGGACTGTACTATCGGGAGGTGAATATTTAATGGCATTATTGAGTAAATTACTGACAATATGCTTTAATAGGGTTTCATCTCCCAGGAATTCAAAACAGTTTTGGGAACTGGTAAAAATTAAATTCAACTGTTTTTCTTGGGCAAATAATTGAGATTGTTGTACTAATTCATAGCATAATTTTTCTAAGTCGAGTATATGTGGTTTGTAGAATAATTTACCTGAATCAGATTTACCAATTAATGAAGCTTCATCTAATAGATTTGATACATTTTTGATAGCAGAGCGAATCAGTTGTAAATGATTGATTTCTTCATCATTTTTCTGTCCTTGATTATGCCTTTGTAGTAATCCCGCTGCGAGAAGAATGGTATTTAAAGGGTTACGAATATCATGGGAAAGTATGGAAACAAATTCAGATTTAAGCTGATTAATTTCTCGGGATTTAAAAAGTTCCGCAGTTTTTTCTTCGACTTGAGTTTCTAATGTTTGATTAATTTGATTTAATTGTTCTAGAAATTGTTTACGTTCTATAGCATATCGTACAGAACGCACCAATGTATCTGGATTTACGTGTCTTTTGACTAGATAATCTTGCGCTCCTTGTCTCACTGCTTCAATGGCTAGTTCTTCATCATTTGTGTTAGTCAGAACTATGATGGGGTTGCTAGGATTTTGCTTGAGTAACTGGGGTATGGAAGCTAATCCTTGACTGTCAGGAAGGGTTAGATCTAACAAAATTACATCGTATTTTTCGCTGTTTAATTGGTTGATTCCGTCTTGGAGTTTTTGGACGTGAACTAAACTAAAATTTTGAGATTTTGTGAGTTTAATAAACTCTTGTAATAACCTGGCTTCTGCTAAGTTATCTTCAATTAATAGGATTTTTAATGTGGAAGTTGCGGTAATCATTTCCTGGTTTTACCTCTTGCGAGTTTTCAGTATGGTAGACTTTTTTTGGGTTAGTTATCAAGTTAGACATTGAGTAGTTTTCTTGTTATTCTCATGGTAAGGTCGCGGTAGAAAACCAAAAGTCTTCAATACCTTTGATGATTTGGAATAGCTCACTTAGATTACGAGATTTGGTAATATAGCAGTTAGCGTGTAAGTCGTAACTATGAAAAATGTCATCATCATTTTTTGAGGTTGTCAAAATGACGACAGGAATGCGTTTTAGTTGAGGATCAGATTTAATTTCTGCTAATACCTCTCTCCCATCTTTTCTGGGTAAATTCAAATCTAATAAAATTAAATCAGGGCGTTGTGCATTAGCATATTTTCCTTCTTGATGGAGGTAATTCATAGCTTCTACACCATCCCTAACTGTGACCACTTGATGAGGTAATGAACTGGTTTTTAAGGCTTCCTGAATGAGACGAACATCAGCTTTATTGTCCTCCACTAAAAAGATAATTTTGTGTGTTCCTGTCATTTCGATGCTCATGATCACAACCTCTGACGGGAATGGTAAAGTAGAAAGTTGTACCCTGACCGAGTTGGGACTCTACCCAGATTCGTCCCCGATGACATTCGATGATTTTTTTACAAATAGCCAAACCCATTCCTGTACCTGGATATTCGTCTCTAGTGTGTAAACGTTGGAAGATAATAAAAATGCGATCGCTAAATTGCGGATCTAACCCAATCCCGTTATCTTGAACTGAAAATAACCATTCATCCTCCAATCTTTTCGCACTAATATGAATCTTTGGTGGTTGACTGCTGCGGAATTTGATAGCGTTACCAATGAGGTTCAAAAATAGCTGAATTAATTGTGTTTCATCAGCCATAACTGTGGGTAAAGGATCATGGGTAATAATTGCGCCGGTTTCCCCAATGCGTTGACGTAAATTCTTCAAAGTCCGATTTAAAGCTGTTTCTACTTCCGTGACTTGAAAAGCAATTCCTAATGTATCTACTTTGGAATATGCGAGTACATCATCAATTAAGTTCTGCATCAAACTTACACCTTCGACAACATAACCAATAAACTCTTTTCCATCTGCGTCTAGTTCTGATTCATAGCGCATTTCTAAAAGTTGTACATAATTACCTACTTGATTGAGTGGTTCTTGCAAATCATGGGAAGCGACATAGGCAAATTTTTTCAATTCTGCATTAGAACGTTGTAGATCTTCAGCTAATTGGGCTAATTCATCAGCTTGACGTAAGACAATATTGATGATTGATTTTCGCAATTCTAATGCAGCTTTGATTTCTACATTTTGCCAAGGTAAAGATGTTAACTGCACTATTTCTTTCCATAAGTCAAATGATTTACGGGGACACAAACGGACATTTCCTTCAGATTGATCAACTGAAAAAGCCTGATGGGGATTTCCACCCCAATTTACAGTTTGAATGACTTCTGGTCGAAACCATAATACATAATTTTGCTTGGAAATGGGAATAGCTAATAAACCACTAGCGACATTTTTAAAGCTCATCGCGGCTGGATAAATACTAGGTAAGAAATTTGTGGAAAATACCTCATCTTTGACATTATTTCTCAGCCATTCTCCTAAAAAATTCAGTTCTTCCTCTTGAGGAGTATTACCAATCAGAGTATACTTTCCAGCAAAATAGATTGCTGCACCTTCAGCATTAGTTAAATTGAGCAGATTTATTTGATTTTTGACTAAACCATCAATAAAGTTCTCTTCTTGAGACATATATTCAACCAATAGTGATTGAACTTGTTTTAAACCTATTTGATAGTCGTAGTCTTCTGTTTCTTCCTTTCCAGAAATTTCTGAAAATATGATTCTTCCTAAAAATTCACAAGCTTTCCGTAATTCATAGGAAACGTATTTAGGTGATTGATGATGACAAGCAATTAAACCCCAAAGTTTGTGATCTTTAATTAAGGAAATTGTCAAAGATGCAGCCACGCCCATATTATGTAAATATTCTAAATGACAGGGTGCAGGACTTCTGAGAATTGAATTAGTTAAATCAATTGGTTTACCGCTAACTGGGTTAATTTTAGGAAAAAGTTCGGCTGATAATTGAACGTTTGTATCGGGGATAATTCTAATCGAGTTTTCTAAAAATAATTGTCGTGCTGGCTGAGGAATATCTGATTCTGGATAATGTAATCCTAAATAAGACTCTAAAGCATCTGTTTTTTCTTCAGCAATTACAGAACCATGGCCATCATCACTAAATTTATATAACATCACTCTGTCAAATCCGGTCATTTTGCGGATTTCTTGCACAATGATTTGACTAGAATCGCGGAGACTTTTACTTTTTTCTAAGCGATTAGCTGAGGATGTAGCTAAATGATAAAAACTTAAAAAGGGAATATTTTCTCCAGATGCAGTAGGTTCTAATTCTAAGATTAAAAACCCTTCGGAATTACGATAAAAAACTGCATCAAATACTGTATATTCATCTCCTTGTTTCTTAATCCAGATTTTGCTAGGATTAATAAAATCTAGATTTTTTTCTGATAACCAAAATTTAATTTTTTGAATTTGGTAAGGATCCAGTAGATCTTCTAATTTCTGTTGCACCATATCTTCTGGAGATATGCCAAAAGTATTAAAAGTATTTTGACTAATTTGTAATATTTGTAAATCTGGCTCTTGTAAGACTAACAAAATTCCATGCGATTGAATTTCACTAGTTAGATGTATCGCTGCTTCTTTTAAGCTAGTGATATTAATATGCTGCTGCTTGATATTGATATCCATAAAAGCCTTCCCCGATAATTTTGGAGAATAAAATATGTAGATTTCATCTTAATTCCTCACACCTCTAAAAATCACCATTGATTTAGTAGCCTTGATAGTAGCAAAGCCCATATTTCTAGTTGCCCTCACCCACTATTTTCACACAATTTAAATATCTGTTACCTAATATATAGATAAGAAATGTAAAAGAGAAGATAATCAAAGCCACAGTCTTTGTGTACATATATTAAGAAATTTCAATTTTAGGCGTTGCTGAATTGAGGTATGAAATTCCCAAATTGAACCTTTAAAACTCAAACCTCAGTGCGTCTTTGCGCCTTTGCGTGAGACTAAAATTCATACCCTTAATCAGCAACGCCCAATTTTATGTGTGGCTGCACAAAACCATGAAATTCATTCATTAATTTATCTGCGTTTATCTGCGTTTATCTGCGTTCAATCTTTCATTATTCCTACTTTTAACTAAATCCAGGAACTAAACCACATCCGCATTCTATAACCATCAGGAGACATGGGTAAACCTAGATAAATAGGCATCCAGAAAATAAAGGCAGCGACAATGATAAAAGTTATAGTCACACCTACTGCCCGAATTTGCCGATAATAACTAATTAGACATTGATCAACAAACCAAGCGATCGCTATAAATGTAAAAACAACCGCAGACATATAATGGTAGATGAAAGTACACCTTGTTACCTCCACCCAAGGGAGGAGATTAGCTCCATAATTTATGACTAAAAATAAGCCAATCCAAGTATCAATGGTGAGATTTTTCGGGATAAATAACCGCTTTTTTTCAATTATCGGCATCGTAATTGTGATGATTACCATACCAATTAAAAAGATCATTGCAGCTAAACCAAACCACCATAAAAAAGGATTCCCCATAGCATGAACATCATAAATTACTTTACCAGCACCATTAGGTAAGGGCGGTCCAAAGACAGGTAAGGAATTCTTGGTACTTTGAGCAGTTTGATAATAATAAGCCATTGGTCGAGTTAACAATGGCCATTTATACCATGCAGCGCAATAAGGATGAACGCTAGGACTATTTCCACCTAATTGCAGATGAAAGTGTAAAATTTGTTTATGAACTTCAATAAATCCATATCTTTTATCAAGTTGGAGATGAGGAATCCAAATCAGACTATAAATAACTGCCGGAATAATTCCTAAATAGGAAAACATCTGCCAAATATTTATTTTTGTCAAATTTTGCAAGGGTGATTTTATGGTATCAGTTGGGGAATTATTAGGGTGATTAAAAAAGTGTAAATAAGAAAATAATGGCACGCGAGATGTATGATCAAATGATTGCAACCAGCGAATTATCCAAGCTGCTATCCATACACCATAAGCACCAGTTAAAAACCATAAACCATTCCATTTTGTGCCAATACAAGCACCAAAACTGATTCCAGAGAGAATTAACCAAAACCACCGTTTTTGCTTTTCTAATGCTAATAATAATAACCATTGTCCGAGTAAACCAAAGATAACTATATAGACATTACTTAAAGCATAACGAGATTCTACTAAAAATAAGCCATCACAAGCTGTAAAAAATCCTGCCAATAAAGCAAACCGATGACGATAACTAAATTGATAAGTTAATAAAGTTATGACTACGGGAATTAATGAACCAGTTAGCGCATTTACCCACCGATAATTCCAAGGAGATAATAAAGAATCTGTGAGACTATTTACAGGATCTCGACCAAGGGGAATGTATTTACTAATCCAAATCCCCAACCCGATCAAATATTGGCTTAATGGTGGATGAGCATTAAAAAATGGTGTATGAGTAAGATAGTTGTTACCAAATTTGGCAAAATAAACTTCATCAAATACTAAAGTATTAAATCGGCTGATTCCCCAAAAACGTAAACTCAAGGAAAGTAGAAATATGCCTATTATGCCTAATCGAAACCAAGTTTTTTTCATGATGTTCTTGAGGTGTTTTTCGAGTTAGATCCCCGACCTCTCTAAGAGGATGTTTGAAAAGTGGTATTCCGTAATTTTCATCACATTGCTACCCCCCTTTCCCCTTGTAAAGGGGGGAAACAATAAAAATCCAGTTCCCTCCCCTTTACAAGGGGAGGGTTAGGGTGGGGTAAAAAATATT